>DATAEX010000410.1:0-9337 GCA_036257765.1 Bacteroidales bacterium | reverse complement strand
AGAAATAAAATCGCGCCTGAAATCGGAAGTTTTTATAATGTCCGGATAACAGGCGCGGAAGAATTTGATCTTTACGGCGAAATAGTACAGGATTGAACTAATCTGCAACTTCATCCACATCATCAACGGGAGCACTGGCCGCTTCTTCAGCATGAAGCACCTTCATGGTTACCTCTTCTTTCTTCTTGTTGAGTGATATGGCGATGGTATCACCTTCACGCATATTCGACTTAATAATCACCTCAGCCATCGGATCTTCAAGGTATTTTTGAATGGCTCGTTTTAAAGGACGTGCTCCAAATTGAATGTCGTAGCCCTTTTCAGCTATAAAGTCCTTGGCTGCTTCTGACATTTTAACTTGATAGCCCATTGCAAATATCCTAGCATACAACCCCTTAAGCTCAATATCGATAATTTTATGAATATCCTCACGGGTGAGGGTATTGAATATGATGACATCATCAATACGATTCAGGAATTCAGGCGAGAAAGCTTTCTTCAGGGCGTTTTGTATTACGCTCTTAGCATATTCGTTGGATGTTTCCTGTTTTGTTTTTGTAGTAAAACCAACACCCTGTCCAAAATCTTTCAGCTGTCGCGTTCCGATATTGGAAGTCATAATAACAATCGTATTTCTGAAATCCACTCTCCGTCCCAGGCTGTCTGTCAGCTGGCCTTCATCGAGAACCTGAAGAAGTATGTTGTATACATCAGGATGAGCCTTTTCAATTTCATCGAGAAGCACTACACTGTAAGGGCGTCTTCTTACCTTTTCGGTAAGTTGTCCTCCTTCTTCATATCCGATATATCCCGGAGGAGCACCAACCAGTCTCGATACGGAGAATTTCTCCATATATTCACTCATATCGATGCGGATCAGGTTATTATAGGAATCGAAAAGGTACTGGGCAAGCACTTTAGCCAGCTGCGTTTTCCCAACTCCTGTAGGACCAAGGAAAATAAAAGTTCCGATAGGTTTATTCGGATCTTTCAGTCCTGCACGGTTACGCTGTATGGATTTAACAACCTTATCGATGGCTTCATCCTGTCCAATAACGCTTCCCTTGAGTTCATCGCCCATTTTAAGAAGGCGTTGTCCCTCTTCAAGGGCGATACGCTGTACAGGAACTCCGGTCATCATAGCAACAACTTCGGCAACCTTTTCAGCATCGACAACTTGTCTGTTACGTGTTAGTTCCTTTTCCCATTTCAGTTTTTCATCGTCAAGCATTTCAAGGAGTTCTTTTTCCTTATCCCTGAAACTGGCAGCTTTTTCAAAGTTCTGATTTTTTACCGCTTTGATCTTTTCCTTTTTAGTTTCTTCAATCCGTTTTTCAAGTTCCACTATTTTATCCGGAACATGAATATTGGATATGTGAACCCTGGAACCTGATTCATCAAGAGCGTCAATAGCTTTGTCGGGCAAATGCCTGTCTGAAATATAGCGGTTTGTAAGTTTAACACACGCGTCGATTGCTTCGGGGGTATAAATCACATTATGATGATCCTCGTAGCGTTCCTTAATATTGTTAAGTATCTCGATAGTTTCCTCAGCCGAAGTAGGTTCAACCATGACCTTTTGAAAACGACGTTCCAGTGCACCGTCCTTTTCTATGTGTTGCCTGTATTCATCAAGTGTTGTAGCCCCAATACATTGTATATCACCCCTGGCAAGAGCAGGCTTCAGCATATTGGCTGCATCCAGCGAACCGGTTGCACCACCTGCCCCCACAATTGTATGAATCTCGTCTATAAATAATACGATGTTCGAAGTTTTTGAAAGCTCGTTAAGGATTGCTTTCATTCGTTCTTCGAACTGACCCCTGTATTTTGTGCCTGCTACAATCGCAGCAAGATCGAGGGTTACCACACGTTTACCAAACAGCACCCGCGATACTTTTTTCTGAATGATCCGAAGTGCGAGTCCCTCAACTATAGCGGATTTACCCACACCGGGCTCACCAATAAGTATCGGATTGTTTTTTTTCCTTCGACTCAGTATCTGAGCAAGACGCTCAATTTCTTTCTCCCTGCCCACAATTGGATCGAGCCGGTCTTCCTCTGCTGCTTTTGTCAGATCGGTTCCGAAATTATCCAATACCGGTGTTTCAGAATTAGACTTAGATCCTTCAGGATTCGGGCCTTTTCCGCCCTGTGCTCCAAACGAACCCATGGGTTCATCCTCCTCGTGGGGATAATCGGCTCTTGGCTCGCTGTCTTCCGAATCAGTCATATGTTCATTTACCAGTTCCTTTCTTACCTTATCATAATCAATATTATGGTCAAAAAGAACTCTTGATATGGTAGTGTTTTCATCCTTTATTATTGCCAGCAAGAGATGACCTGTATCAATGGTATTTTTCTTAAGCGATTTGGCTTCCAGATATACCAGTTTCAGGATTCTCTCCGAGGCCTTAAGTAAGGGAACATTATCTGTATCGGTAACCTTGATAGGGCCGGTGGGTGAAATTATTGCTTCAACATCTTTCTTCAGCTGATATAAGTTAGCACCCAGAGAAACAAGAATATCAATTGCAACACCTTCGCCCTCACGCAAAATTCCAAGCAGCATATGTTCAGGCGCAATTTCATTATTCCCCAGGCGGATGGCTTCCTCTTTGCTGAAAGACAGAACATCTTTTATCCTTTGCGAAAACTTTGCATCCATTGTATATTACTCAAATCGTTGTTTCCAAAATATTATGCAAATATACGATTTATTGTTTAACGTTTTTAACAGCGGCTGTTAATATAAACCATGAAAAAAAACGCGGTTAAACCGCATTAAATGCATACTTTAGCAGACTAAACTTACGATAAACAGGCAACTGTAAATCAGAATAAAACATAAAGAAGTAAATGGCTGAAGGAGAAAAGATCATTCAGATAAATATTGAAGAGGAAATGAAGTCTGCCTACATCGATTATTCGATGTCGGTTATTGTTTCGCGAGCGCTGCCTGATGTAAGGGACGGATTAAAGCCCGTTCACCGGCGCGTATTATTTGGAATGCAGGATCTGGGGGTACTTTCAAATCGTCCCTATAAGAAGTCTGCCCGTATAGTGGGTGAAGTGCTTGGTAAATACCATCCTCACGGTGATTCTTCGGTATATGAAGCCATGGTAAGAATGGCCCAGAATTGGTCTCTTCGTTACCCTTTGGTTGAAGGGCAGGGTAATTTCGGATCGATGGACGGTGATAATCCGGCAGCTATGCGATACACCGAAGCCAGGCTAAGAAAAATTGCCGAGGAAATGCTTGCTGATATTGAAAAAGACACTGTTGATTTTCAGCTGAATTTTGATGATACTCTCCAGGAACCGACTGTGCTGCCTTCAAAAATACCGAATCTCCTGGTTAACGGAGCTTCCGGAATCGCAGTAGGTATGGCTACCAATATGCCTCCCCACAATCTCACCGAAGTATGCAAAGCCATTATTGCCTATATCGATAACAATGACATTACCATCGAACAATTAATGACTTACGTTAAGGGGCCTGATTTTCCCACCGGTGGGATAATATATGGATACCAGGGAATAAAAGAGGCTTTTGAAACGGGTAGGGGACGTATCGTTATGAGAGCCCGTACAGAGATTGAAGTTACGCCAAGCGGTCGTGAGGTTATCGTCATTAAAGAAGTTCCCTATCAGGTTAATAAGGCTGAAATGATAAGGAAAATTGCTGAACTGATCAATGAAAAGAAAATCGAAGGTATTTCCTATATCAATGATGAAACGGACCGGAAAGGAATCCGTGTCGTAATAATTTGCAAGAAAGAGGCTCAGTCCAGTGTGGTTCTTAATAACCTCTATAAACATACACAGCTTCAGACCACTTTCAATGTAAACAACATTGCACTGGTTCATGGCAGGCCAAAGCTGCTTTCCCTCAAGCTTAGCATAAAGTATTTTGTAGAACACCGGCATGAGGTTGTAATACGCAGAACCAAATTTGAACTGGAAGAATCAGAAAAAAAGGCACATATACTGGAAGGTCTGCTTATCGCCCTTGATCATATTGATGAAGTTATCGCATTGATCAGGGCTTCCAAAACTCCCGATGAAGCCAGAGAGGGGCTGATATCTTCATTTGCCCTGACCGAAGTTCAGGCCAGAGCTATTCTGGAGATGAGGCTCCAGCGGTTGACAGGTCTGGAACGCGAAAAGATCAGGCAGGAATATGAAGAACTGCAGAAGACTATTGCCTGGCTAAGACAGCTTCTGGCAGATGAAAGCCTGCGAATGAAAGTCATTAAGGATGAATTACAATCGCTTATTGATCAGTACGGGGACGAGCGCCTTACCACCATTATTCCTGATGAAGGAGAATTCAATCCCGAAGATTTTTATGCGGATGATGACATGATCATAACTGTATCCCATCTGGGTTATATTAAACGCACGCCTTTAAGCGAATTCAGAACGCAGGCCAGGGGAGGAAAAGGTTCTAAGGGCTCTGAAACCCGGGATGAGGACTATCTCGAACATATGTATCATGCTACTATGCATAATACGATGTTGTTTTTTACCGAAAACGGCAGGTGCTTCTGGCTGAAGGTTTATGAAATCCCTGAAGGTACCAGAATTTCAAAGGGCAGAGCTATTCAAAATATGTTGAGTATAGATCCTAATGATAAAGTCACTGCGTTTATCAATCTAAAAAGTATTGAGGATCAGGAATACATAAGCAATAATTATATAGTGCTTTGTACCAGGAAAGGAATAATTAAGAAAACCTCATTGGAAGCTTATTCAAGACCAAGACAAAACGGAATTAATGCTATAAACATCAGGGAAGGCGACAGCCTGATTGAAGCTCAGCTCACAAATGGCAATAATGAGATCATAATAGCAGTAAAATCGGGCAAAGCAATACGGTTCAACGAAAAAACTGTACGGCCCATGGGCAGAACTGCTTCAGGCGTGACTGGTATACGATTCGCTCATCCTGGCGATGAGGTCATCGGGATGATCTGTATTGATGATCCTTCCAAGTCGGTTCTGGTTGTATCTGAAAACGGATATGGTAAACGAACTGAACTTGATGATTACCGGATCACCAACAGGGGCGGTAAAGGAGTAAAGACTATCAATGTGACCGAAAAAACCGGCGACCTGATTGCCATTAAATCTGTGACTGATAAAGATGACATAATGATTATCAATAAATCAGGTTTGACCATTCGATTGGCGGTTTGTAACCTGAGACTTATGGGAAGGGCAACTCAGGGTGTAAAACTGATCAATATTAAAAGCGGGGATTCAATCGCTGCCGTTACCGATGTGGTGGGATCAGGTGAGGATAATAATGAAGAAAAGGAATTACGCGATACGGTTGAAACTGATAATTAAATACTTAATGTTGAATGTTTCTGTAATTTTTGCACAATCAACAAATTGAAATTATATTTGGCAGAATTTTTGAACATGCTAAAGACTTTATAAATAACTATCTTAAAACGAAAAATAAAATGAAGCGAATCAGTTTGTTTTTTATTGCTCTGCTGATGTTGGCCGGTACTGGTTTAAGAGCACAGACTCCTGTTGAAGGTGCTACTGCAGTACTGAATTACAGTGGACTCGATGCCAAATTGAAGAAAAGCGATTCTGATATACAGAATGCAAAAAAGAATACAAAGGCAAAAACCTGGACTAGCAGAGCTCAGGTACTTCTTGACATAAATAATGTCCATAACGACATTCTTAGCAGGGGAATGGATCCTGCCAGAGTAAAACTTCTCATGAAGGAACCCACTGAAATACAGACTAGCCAGGAAGGACCTAATAGTATTGAAGTTTACGTATACGATAAAGTCGACCTGAAATTTGTAAATGGTGCACTCGAAGGCTGGACTGAAAAAAACAGGATTCATCCTGATCCGTTAACTGAAGCTCAGAAGGCATTGGATGAAGCAATAAAACTCAATACAGACGGTAAGGCTGACACCGATGTAAAGAGAGTAACTGAAGAGTTAAAGCGTGCCTATCAGAACGAAGCCATTGTAAAATATGAAGCACAGGATTACCAGTCATCTTACGAAAATTTCAATAATATTCTTAAGCTTAATCAGCTTCCGCATATGAACAATCAGATTGATACCATTATTGTTTATTTTGCCGGAAGGGCGGCTTTTGAGAATAAAGATTACGCTGAAGCAAGCAGGTTGTTTGAACAAACTGCTTCCTATAATTATAATGATCCGCTGTTATATGTGCTCCGTAAACAGGCTTTCTTCGGAATAGGTGATACAGCAAAAGGTGTGGAAGCTATAAATGAAGGTTTCAACAGATATCCGGAAGATCAGTCCATCATGATCGAAATGATCAACTACTACCTTGACACAGACCAGGCTGAGCAGGCTCTGGGCATGATTCAGAAAGCCAAAGCAGGTGATCCTAACAATGTATCCTATACATTCACTGAAGGAACTTTGTATGACAAGATGGGCCGTATTGAGGATGCTGAAAAAGCTTACAAGCAATGCATTGAAATGAAACCCGATTATTACGATGCACATTATAACCTTGGAGTACTTTATTATAACGAAGCTGTTAAGATTTATGAAGAAGCGTCGAATATTGCCGACAATGCAGCTTTTGAAAAGAAACAGGCAGAAGGTGATGAAGCGCTTAAACTGGCAATTCCTTATATGGAAAAAGTTGCCGCTATGGAAACATCAAATCAGGGTGAGTTTGATACCAAACGCTCAGCTCTTGAAACTCTCAGAACTGTTTATTACAGGCTGAAGATGGAAGACAAAAGGCAGGAAGTAATGAATAAGCTGAATGCAATGTAATAAAACGAGAATCACAAAAAGGGGAAGGCCTGAATGGCTTCCCTTTTGTTTTAATATTTTCTATTTAACATAATATTAATTATGGGACAAATGAGATTGCAATTTTTAAATATTGCAACCCATCACATTTCTTCGCGAACCGCCTTTCTTTACAAAACTGAAATCCTTCTTCTCAATCATTTTTATTCTATTGTCAATACTTCCGTAAAAACTTACAACAAACAACCTTTTTTTATTGTTGTATTAGCTGAATTAAATTCTGATACCCTGAATGTTATACAAAGAGCTTATTCAATGAACGAAGTAAAATGAACAATAAAAATGGCACGAAAAAAAAATACTTTTCTTTATAGAAACGGGTTGTCGATAACAGTTCTGCTGCTTATGATCCTGTCACTTACCGGCCAATTTCTGACAGGCTGGAAAGAAAAGAACAGTGAACTTGTTGAAAGAAATCAACCGCAAAAAACACTTCGGGAATACACTCACTCCGGTCATTTCCTACAGGCAACATTTGAAAATTGGGAAAGCGAGTTTCTTCAGATGGCTTTATATGTACTGTTGACTGTATATTTGCGACAAAAAGGTTCCTCTGAATCAAAAAAACTCTATGAGAAAGAAGATGTGGACAGGGAACCGGAAGCTAAAACTAATTCACCATGGCCGGTAAGAAAAGGAGGAATATGGTTGAAATTATATAGTCATTCACTTTCCATTACTTTTGCCGTATTGTTTATCATGAGCTTTTTACTGCATTTTAAAGGCAGCCTTAAGGATCATAATGAGGAGCAGCTTTATAAAAGGCTGCCCGCGGAGTCATGGGTCTCATATGTTGGTAAATCAAGGTTCTGGTTCGAATCGTTTCAGAATTGGCAAAGCGAGTTTCTTTCTATCGCTTCTATTGTTCTCCTTTCAATTTGGCTTCGGGAAAAAGGTTCTCCCGAATCAAAACCTGTGGATGCCCCTAACGACGAAACAGGCCGGTAATTTTAAAAAACCCAAAAAATGGATAAAAACCCGAATATGGATAAATGGAAACTCCCTCCTATTGAAAAGATTTACGAAGCATTTAGTGTTATTGCCGATAACAGGTTTGAAATTAAGGATGATGGGCGGGCATCAGTAACCTCCTCTGCAGGCGATAAGAAGTATAACGTTACCTGGTCGGAAGTAGAAAAAGGTATCCTAAAAGTATACTCCAATGATAATGCCTCACGATGGCAGGGATATACCGGATATCCTGTAATTGCCCTGCTAATGATCACTGGCAGAATTCAATACAATAAAGTCGTTATTGAGCATTTTAAGGGCATAGAATGGAATTCGCTGAATAAGGCATATAAAAACAATTACGCCCGGGCGGTTGAAAATATTTTAGATCGTATCGGGGATAAGGTTAAGATTGAAATAATCAGAAGTGAAGTGAATCGCATTTACAGTCAATTATCGGAGCTGCAGCTTTTCAAATGACGTTATCAGTCTCTTTATCTGCGGATTTCTTTTACTTTCATGTACCTTTAGTCCTTAATACATTTTACAGTGAATTTCAGACCCAAAAACGCCGGAAAATTTGAATTGATGGCGTTAGCCGTTACAGCAATTGCGAAATTTATAGTTATGGACTGGCTCGGAATGAGAGCTTTCTTCATAATCGCTACTGGTTTTTTCTGGCTTTGGTATGGAAGGTACAGGTATCTGCATGAAAAATCAATATTAGAATATTGGGGGTTTAAACGGGATAATTTTTTGGATTCTTGGAAGGTTCTCCTACCCTTTTTTCTCGTGAGCACATTTCTGGCTGCTTTATATGCTTTGAATAATGGTATTTCTGTTGATAATCCGCATTTAATTCCAATACTGATACTTTATCCCATTTGGGGATTGACCCAGCAGTTTATTTTCTTGTGTATCATAACTCTTAACCTTCAGCAATTAAAGTTTTTTTCTGGTAACACCAGGATTATATACCTGGCAGTCCCTGTCCTTTTTAGTATGATCCACTACCCGGATCCATATCTCATGGGAATTACGTTTATAATGGAAATAGTATTCATGATAACCTTCATGAAGTGGAGAAATATTTGGGCAATTGGATTGGCACATGGAGGAATAGCGGCATTTGTTTTGTTTTACATCTTTAACCGCGATCTATGGAAGGAGCTATTCGCCTGGTTTTAGATATGAAAGAACCTGATAAGTTCAGTGCCTTTTTTCAGCCGGTGATGAATATACATAAGTATTCCCGCAATGGTCAGCATGCACACGAGGACTATTAGACTCCATCTTAAACTAATCTGACCTTCGGTATACCTTGAAACTAATGATTCTATACTTATACAATAGAAGCCAATTCCTATGAATATGTAACCGAGCATATTAAATCCATGCTGACGGTTTATACGGAAGAGAACTACAATAATATAAATGACAAAATACAGCGAGAGGAGCATTGGAACGCCAAGTTGAGTACCCCAACCGATTTTATGACTGTAGACGTCGAGGAGAATAATAAGCAGTGATGTAGTGATAAAACTGCC
>DATAEX010000402.1:0-7524 GCA_036257765.1 Bacteroidales bacterium | reverse complement strand
GCCGGTACACTTTGAAATTATCAGGCTGCAGATACTCTACTTTAAAATAGTATTTAAGAGCTTTATCGTATTCTCCGGTTTCCATATATATCTGTCCCAGATAAGCCTGCACCTGTAAATTTTCAGGCTCGAGCTTTTCAGCTTCAAGATAGTAACCTATTGCGAGCTCGAATTCTCCTTTCTTTTTATAGCACCACGCAATGTGATTAATCAGCCATAGTTTGTTTTTATCGAGAAACTCGGCCTTATGGTAAAATTCAAGAGCTTTATCGAAATCGCCCAGTTGCTGAAAACAGTATCCTATTTTTTCAAACAATTCATAGTTATGACTTGATTCTACTATCAAGCTGAATATGCTGAGTGCATCCCGGAAGTAATTCTTTTCAAAGTAAAATTCACCGATATTCCTCATAATGACCGGATCATCAATCCAGTTTCTGAAGAACCGGGCATTATATATTGCTACAGGCAACCTGAAAATATCGCCGAATTCAGCCCGGAAAGGATGTAGCTTATAAAATCTGTACAGATCATGAAAATACTGAGTAATAATGATCCTGGTCCCTGCATCGGTATTGATCATTTCGTCATCTACAGCCATTTCGTTCATAGCTTTTAACTCCATGTTGAACAACTCCATAACAGTAGATTTCTGAAAGGCTGGCATATGCCTTATATTCAGGCAAAATGAGTATTTGTCGGAATTACACAGGAAATTACTTTTCTCAATACCTTCCCCAAGCTGCTTGAGGTTTACTCCTTCGCTGACTCCCTGGAATGATTCAGAAATATATTCGTTTTCCTTGTAGAAAGGCATAAACCAATTTTGAATTTCATTAAAGAAGTCGAAGTGTTTCAACATGGCAAATGCTCCCAGGAATACATCGGCACCCTCCATCTGCATGTTGGTGAATTCCTCCAGTTTATTATACACGTCGGGAGAATCTTTAAAAAAAGTAGCCCATTCCGGGTTTTTATCCTCAGGATTCATCGTAGATAAAAGGTTTTCAAGGTCGAGTTTTTCTTCAAGCTTCGACTTGATCCTGATCATCTCAGGAAGGATTTCCTGCTGAATCTTTCTTGTGATTTTTTCTGTTTCACGGGCTTTCGCGTATTGCTGAACGATGATCTCCATATTCTTATTAACCAGTTTTGACCCCTGATTAGCTCTGAGCCGCTGAAGGATTTCGGGGTAGTATGATATGCGCTGATCATAATAGGTAAGACCAAGTATAATACCGACAAGAGCGCGCTGCCAGATTTGTTTTTCTCCTCCTTCATAGTAGCGGAACAACAAATCAATTTTGGCACTGTCAAAATGACGTAATAAAGATAGCGTGATAGCACTGACCAGGATACATTTGTCATACCAGGCCAGAGCTTTTGTTTCAAGGATCCTGTCAAGTATATTGATCTCTATATGTTTCAGTTTATCAGCCTGCCAGATTATGGTGAATAATGTTTTTATATTCTCACGATATTCTCTGTTTGAATAGGTTTCATCGGAAATTTGCTCCCCGGTCTGTGATTGTAATACCAACCGGTCAATCATTTTATCAATGCCCATTATGATGAACTCAGCCTGAGTTTCAGGATACACATGCATCCTGTAATAATTAAGGAGGTTATTTGACCTGATTATATCTTCTTTAACATCATCGGCCAGTGAAATGATATCTCTTACCAGCCTGTTATACACCTTTTCCTTTTGCGGATCATCACTCAGTTCAAAAGCATACTTCAGCATATTCAGGTAGGTTTCTGAATGCGTATCAAGCTGAGTTGAGTAATCACGGTTACTGCAGTCGTTACAAAGAGAACCAAGTTCATCAAGTGCATCTTTGATACGGCTTTTCGAAATGTATTCAAACACCCTCTGATACCTGGTGTTTAATTCCTTATAAGTCATTCAAGCTGAATTAAGGTATTCAAAGTGAGTAATCAACATATATGCCAATTTTTAAAATAATATAAACCAGTATATTTACGTTGATTTAAAAAACAACTTTTAATGAAATACGGGCATTTTCTGAATAAGATTTTCCGGATAGTAATCATTTTACTAATTTTCACATACCTGCTTTCTCAGTTTGGTTGTGCCTCCTCCAGGAAAGGAATGGTGCCATGTCCGTGTCATAAAAAGAGCCAGAGAAGATAAATATTTTTTATCTTTGCGGTTAGTTATCCGGTTAATGCTGCAAAAAATTGATTCCCTTACGCGATACAATACCCTCTAACAGTTATCCAATCGTTAACATACTGTTAATTGTCATTAATATTGTTGTTTTTCTTTATGAAGTTATGATCCTTAACAATGCACAGGCTGAAATGATGATATTCAATTTCGGACTTGTCCCTGATCAGATAAGGTTAAGTGAGGTGGACAGTATTTACGAATTCAGGACTAACATATTCAGGCCGTTTTTCACAAATATGTTTTTGCATGGGGGTTGGGGCCATTTGATTTCAAACATGTGGATACTGTTTATTTTTGGCGATAATGTTGAAGACCGGATGGGGAAAGGAAAATATTTTCTTTTTTATATGACTTGTGGCCTCATAGCCAGCTTCACACATTTTATTCTGCACCGGAATTCACCTATTCCTGCTATAGGCGCTTCAGGAGCAATTTCAGGTGTAATGGCGGCCTACATGTTTATGTTTCCGAAAAGTACTATAGTCTCAATTGTACCTATTATAATCATCCCTTTATTTTTACCGATTCCGGCCCTGATTTATATAGGACTGTGGTTTCTCGGGCAATTACTGAGCGGCACCACTTCTCTGATGATCTCTGATACGGCGACCGGGATTGCATTCTGGGCGCATATCGGGGGGTTTCTTGGAGGAGTCATTATTTATAAATATTTTGATTCAGCCCGGAGACGAGCGTACTATCAGTAAGAACCTGAAACACCTGGAAACTACTTTAAACTCCTTTTCATTCTGACGCTCTGATTATACTGGCTGAAAATCAGTCCTGCAATTACAATCCCAATACCGGCGATTTTAAACGCGTTGAATTTTTCGTTTAATATGTAGTATGACAGAATGGCTGTAAAAACAGGGATAAGATTCACAAAAACATTGGTATGAGCCATACCGATCTTCTGAATTGAATAAACAAACAGCAGAAATGCGAAGGTGGAAGCGAATACTGCCAGTTTGATGACAGGATATATCATTTCAAAGGTATGTTTCATATGAACAAATTCCTGAAATCCCATGAAATAAAATAAAGGGATAAAATAAACCAGCCCTAAGGTACTTTGCCATGTTACAATCGTAAAAGTATTATAATTGTCAGAGAGTTTCCGGACAAAGACAGAATGACATACGGCTGAAATTACTGCAATAAGCATTAACAAAATTCCCCCGAATGAGGCGCTGGTATCACCGCTTTCACCCATTATTACAATGGACACCCCTATTATTGAAACAATTAGTCCGATAAAATTTGTCAAAGTAAATTTTTCCCTGAAAATATACCAGGCCGGAATAGGCGCAATTAGGGGTATCAGGGCAATGATCAGTGAAGCGAGTGTCGGTGAAATCATATTGACTCCATAGCATTCCCCGATAAAATATAAGAATGGCTCAAAAAAGGCCAGAAACATGAAAAAGCGAATATGCTGTTTTTTAACCCTCTGCAATTTCCTGAATAATATGGACAATGTGAAGAGGAACGGTACTGCCAGGACCAGTCGAAACACAATGAGCGTTACCGGATCATAATATACAAATACCTGCTTGTACCAGATGAAACTAAAACTCCAGAAAAGCATGGCGACGATGACAGGAATATAAGCGAGGAACGGGTTCTTTGCCGAATGCATGGCATGTTTTTTGATAAGAGATTACGTCTATTTAGATTGAATTAAATTTGGAATTAAAGTAAAAAAAATCTATTTTCAGGCAATAGTAATAATAGATTCATATTTAGGTTTTTTTAAGATTTCCTCCTGCAACAAAAAAACCATTTTTTTGTTTATTTGTATTAATGACTAAAATCTGTATTAATTATTATACCAAAACATGAGGCAGTTAAAGATAACTAAATCAATTACAAACCGAAACAGTGATTCTTTGGAGAAATACCTCCACGATATTGGCAAAGAAGAGTTAATAACACCCGAAGAAGAAGTTGAGCTGGCAAAACGAATCAAAATGGGAGACCAGGAAGCTCTGGAAAAACTTACAAAAGCCAATTTGCGTTTTGTAGTTTCAGTTGCTAAACAATATCAGCATCAGGGACTTAGTTTACCCGATCTGATAAACGAAGGTAATCTTGGACTGATTAAAGCTGCAAAGAAGTTTGACGAAACCAAGGGATTTAAATTTATTTCCTATGCTGTTTGGTGGATCAGACAGTGCATTCTTCAGGCGCTGGCTGAACAGTCGAGGATTGTACGCCTTCCTTTAAACAAAATAGGTGCTCTGAATAAAATTAACAGGGCATTCTCTCAGTTAGAACAAACTCATGAAAGGGAACCTTCTCCGGAAGAAGTTGCTGCTATACTTGAGCTTCCCGAAGGAAAGGTTGCCGGAACACTTGAGCTGTCAGGAAGGCATTTGTCGGTTGATGCTCCATTTCAGGACGGTGAAGAAAACAGTCTTCTTGATGTATTACCAAGCCATGATACACCTACAACAGATAACAAGTTAATTGAGGAATCACTCGCCAAGGAAATAGAAAGAACGCTCAGTACGCTGCCCGATAAGGAAAGCAGCGTTATAAGGGCTTTCTATGGAATCGGCACGAAACCTATGTCGCTTGAGGAAATAGGTGCAACCATAGGAATTTCCAGGGAGCGCACAAGGCAAATAAAAGAGAAAGCAATTAAGCATCTGAGGCAAAAATCAAAAAACAGGCTTTTAAAGACCTATTTGGGATGATTTGAAGCAGCTCTGCCATACTGGCAGGGCTTTTTTATTTTAAATTAGTGAGTCTTTAATTAGTGCACCCTGGGCGTTCTGGTTCTTTTAAATACCAACCCGGTGCGACACGGCAAATAAAGCATCAGGTAAACCGGAGCACCCGGTCTTATCTGTCCTATTGCCCTGTAAGTAATGGTTTCATCTACATTTCCGTTTCCACCGTAGGCAGGATTATCTGTATTGAGGACAATTTTGAACCTTCCGGATCCGGTATTTATTCCGTAATCTGTAAACGAGCGGAAAGGATTAAAATTGAAAACAAAGAGTAAATCACCTCTTTCAAATGCCAGCACCTGATCGGACTGATTATCAGTTAGCAGCCTGCAATAAAAATGTTCATATAGATTACTTTCCCTTATCAGGTTGATCATGTCCCGGTCAAAATCTCCCAGGTGATGATACCTGAGAGCCGGATCGTCAACCAGATTCCATTGTCTTCGGGCAAACTTAAACGACCAGTTGTTTCCTTCCCTTGGAAAATCAATCCATTCCGGATGACCGAATTCATTTCCCATAAAATTCAGATAACCCCCGCCCCCGGTTCCGGCTGTTAAAAGCCTGATCATTTTATGCAGCGCTATACCTCTGTCAATTATCAGGTTGGGAGTATGTTTACTCATTGAATAATACATTTCCTTATCAAGCAGCCTGAAAATGATTGTTTTATCTCCTACAAGCGCCTGATCATGGGATTCTGCATAAGAAACGGTTTTCTCATCCGAACGCTTGCTGGTCAATTCATAATAGATCGATGAAACATTCCAGCTTTCATCCGGCAATTCCTTGATAATTTTAATCCAGTAATCCGGCACGCCCATCGCCATACGGAAATTAAAGCCGTATCCGCAATAATCAAACGGTGCAGCCAATCCGGGCATTCCGCTCATTTCCTCGGCAATTGTAATGGCACCGGGGTTAACTTCCCTGATAAGTTTATTTGCAAGGGCCAGATAGGTGATTGCATCCTCATCTTCCATGCCGTCGTAATACATGCCGTAGTTTGTAAAATTTCTCGATAGTCCGTGATCATAATACAGCATGCTGGTAACACCGTCGAATCTGAATCCGTCAAACCTATACTCATCCAGCCAGAATTTGCAGTTTGAAAGCAGAAAATGAAGTACTTCGTTTTTTGAATAATCAAAACATAAGGAATCCCATGCAACATGTTCTCTTCTTGGACCTTGGTGAAAATACTGATAGGGTGTACCGTCAAAATTTCCCAGACCTTCCAGTTCATTTTTAACAGAATGGGAATGGACTATATCCATAATAACAGCTATATCCATCCCGTGCGCGGTATCAATAAGTGATTTAAGTTCTTCAGGCGTTCCGAACCGTGACGAGGCTGCATAAAAATTCGAAACATGATAACCGAAAGAACCGTAATACGGATGTTCCTGAATTGCCATTAACTGAACCGTATTGTAGCCGGCTTTTTTAATTCTGGGCAGAATATTTTCCCTGAATTCATTATAGGTACCTATTCTTTCCTCCATAGTGGCCATACCTACATGCGCTTCATATATAAGTGGCGGACGCGAAGAAGCATTTATCCTTTGATGCTGCCATTGAAAATTATCTGCAGCGGTCCATACCTGGGCATTAAAGAGTTTGGTCGATTCATTCTGAATGACCCGCTTTACATAAGCCGGAATTCGATAACCCTGACCACCTTCCCAGTATAATGAAAGTTTATAGAGATCTCCGTGTTTAATCTGATCCTCAGAAAGCGTAATTTCCCAGACCCCGTTTTGTAGCCTCATCAGACGGTATTTTTCCATTTCCTTCCAGCTGTTAAAATCACCCACAAGGTAAATTTTCTCAGCATTTGGAGCCCATTCACGAAACACCCAGCCTTCATGGGTATGGTGCATACCAAAATATAGATAACCGGTCGCGAAATCAGAGAGCGATTTGATGTCGCGTGTCAGCTCAATTTCCTTTTCGCCGGCTTTAACCGCCCGCCGGTATATTATGTCAGAATATGGCTGAAGCCAGGGATCATTTTGAACAATTACCGGAGGTTTACTGACCATCTTAAAATATGTTTAATTCCTTAAATTTATGAATTAAAATGCATACTTCATTCATTGTGAATATATTTCCTCCGCACTTATAATTTTTTAGATGACAGTTGGTTTCATGTTCTCAATAGCCCGATATTCCGCTTTAGTATTTTCAGATAAGTGTTAACTTTGCAACGCTTTTAACCTGATGTTATTGAACATAATCAGCGACATATCTCAGTTCAGGAAATCCAGAACAGTTGTGACAATTGGGATTTTCGACGGGGTGCATCTGGGTCACATCGAAATACTCAACAGGTTAAAAGAACTTGCCTTGATTTACGAAAGTGAATCGGTAGTGATTACATTATGGCCACATCCGCGGTTTGTGCTGCAACCTGAAAACAAGGAATTGCGGTTGCTCACATCGCTTGACGAAAAAATTGAAATGATAGGAAAACAGGGTATTGATAACCTGATTGTCTTGCCATTTGACAGGCAGCTTGCAAATATTACATATGACCGGTTTGTTTCGGACTATATAGTTGGGCACACTGGCGCACGACATGTTGTGGTC
>DATAEX010000394.1:0-6037 GCA_036257765.1 Bacteroidales bacterium | reverse complement strand
TCAAATAACTGGGCACTTAAGGTAGGAACGGTCAAAGCAAGCACAAGGCTTAGGGTGAAAATTTTTAGAAATTTTTTCATGCTGTTTGTATTTAAGGTTAGTAATTATCAGACACACAAAATTAACAAAACATAAACAGGTGGTATTTTAATGTTCTGTTTTTTTTGACGACTGATGATAAGTATGTGATGAAATCCCGGCAGTTAACCGCTACCCCCTTGCGTTCAGGTCAAATAATCAGTCATGGTGATCAAAGTTGTCATTTTAGTAATATATTTGTGACATTAAAAAATTAAAGCACATAGTAATGACACAGTTGGTTGGTGAAGTTATTCAGATTATCGGACCAGTAATTGATATTAGTTTTGAACGTCAGGGCAATGAAATGCCAAATATCCACGATGCTCTTGAAGTTAAGAAAGATGACGGACAGGTGATTATCGTAGAATGTCAGCAACACATTGGTGAAAACTCCATCCGTGCAATTGCAATGGATTCTACCGACGGTTTGCGTCGGGGATTGAAAGCCACTGTACTTGGCGGATCTATCAGAATGCCGATCGGCGAACAGATCAGGGGAAGATTGTTGAATGTTATTGGTGATGCAATTGATGGCCTTCCTAAAGTTGATAAAAAAGGCGGTTATGAGATCCATTCGGATCCTCCGAGCTTTGAAGAGCTTTCAACAGAAACCGAGGTGTTATTTACCGGAATCAAGGTAATTGATTTGCTCGAACCTTATCCAAAAGGTGGAAAAATCGGATTATTTGGTGGTGCCGGTGTGGGGAAGACTGTGATCATTATGGAACTTATCAATAACATCGCCAATAAATACGCAGGTATATCGGTTTTTGCCGGTGTGGGCGAACGTACCCGCGAAGGAAACGATCTGCTCCGTGAAATGATTGAATCAGGCGTTATCAAATATGGTGAAGCATTCAAGAAAAGCATGGAGGAAGGCAGCTGGGATTTGTCTCTTGTTGATCCCGAAGAACTCAAAAAATCACAGGCAACACTTGTTTTCGGTCAGATGAATGAACCTCCCGGAGCCCGTGCGACTGTCGCGCTGTCGGGACTTACAGTAGCTGAATCTTTCCGCGACGGCGATGAGCAGTCAGGAGGACGCGATATTCTTTTCTTCGTGGATAATATCTTCCGTTTCACTCAGGCCGGCTCTGAAGTGTCTGCACTTCTCGGACGTATGCCGTCTGCTGTTGGATATCAGCCGACACTGGCTACTGAAATGGGAATCATGCAGGAAAGGATCACCTCAACAAAGAGAGGATCCATAACATCCGTACAAGCTATTTATGTGCCGGCTGACGACCTTACTGATCCGGCTCCGGCTACTACATTCTCCCACCTTGATGCAACCACTGTATTAAGCCGTAAAATTTCCGAATTAGGAATTTATCCTGCTGTCGACCCGCTCGATTCCACCTCCCGGATTCTTGCTCCGGAAATTATAGGAAAGGAACATTATGATACTGCAAAACGAATAAAAGAATTGTTGCAACGTTACAAAGAATTGCAGGACATTATAGCCATTCTGGGTATGGATGAGCTTTCCGAAAAAGATAAACTGGTAGTTCACCGTGCCAGACGAGTTCAGAGATTCCTTTCACAGCCTTTCCATGTTGCTGAAGCATTTACCGGTACTCCGGGTGTATGGGTTTCTATCGAGGATACAATCAAAGGATTTAATATGATCATGGATGGTAAGGTGGATCAGTATCCCGAAGCTGCTTTCCATATGGTTGGTACAATAGAGGAAGCAATAGCCAAGGGTGAAAAACTGATTGAACAGAGTAAGAAAGGCTAATCAAGTGAAATTAGAGATCATTACTCCCGAAAAGAGACTTTTCGACGGAAAAGTAAAGCTTGTCCAGGTCCCTGGCGCTAAAGGATCATTTGAGATCCTGAAGAATCATGCACCTGTAATTTCCACCCTGAATCAGGGCAAGATTAAAGTAATAAGTGAAAACGATAAGACCGAGTTTTTTGATATCGTTTCCGGCATTGTTGAAGTTAAATCAAATTTAATTACCATACTGGCTGTTACCGGATAAATCCTGAACCCCGGTTTATGAAATTACACGTTTTCCTGCTCATTCTGAATGCATTCATCTTCACATGCGCGGCGCAGGAAACAGTGTTTATATCAGCAGCCGGCAATTCTGAAATAAAGGCACAACTTTACCTTCAAAGTAAGAGCCTTCCTTTCATCCTGCTTGTTCACGAAAGAGATAATACCGAAGAGTACGCCGGATTATCATCCCGGTTCATGAATCTTAATTATAATTGCCTTTCAGTCAGTGTCCGGAATTCCGGAAATCAATCTGCCGTTAACGATATTATTTCCGCTATTGTTTACTCACATCAAATCTGCAAAAAGCCGGTCATACTTTTAGGCAGTGCCCGCTGTGCTTCATTGTGCCTTCTTTCAGCAAAAGGAAATCACGATGTAAAGGCTGTTATAGCACTTAGCCCCGGTGAATATCTTCAGCCCGAAATCAAAGTCAGCGAAGTGGTTAAAGCTATCGATCAACAGGTATTTGTCTGTGCTTCGGGGAGTGAATTTCCGTATATTCAGAAGATGTTTTTCGGTGAAGGAACCAGAAATAACATTACCCTTTTCAAGCCTCAGAAAAACACAGCATTCCATGGTTCGGCAGTTCTTGATGATGCTAATCCGACAAACAGTGAATACTGGTTTGCGCTGATGATGTTTTTTAAGAAGCTCGAAGAAAAACAGTGACGAGTGACAAGTGACAAGTAACAAGTAAAAAGTAACGAGTAACGAGTAACGAGTAACGAGTAACAAGTAACCAGTGACAAGTAACAAAGTGATTCACGACTGACGATTGTTCCCCGACTTAGAAGACCAAAAGACTTAGGAGACTTAGAAGACAAGTAACGAGTAACGAGTAACAAGTAACAAGTGACAAGTAACCAGGAAGATTTACCATTGATTGACGACTGACGATTGTTCCGCGACTTAGAAGACCAAAAGACTTAGGAGACTTAGAAGACAACTTATCTGTCCGATTTGCGTATACTTTTTTCAGTTCGTAAACTTACAATGCTTACTTTTCGTATATTTATATTAAAAGTAGCATAGCACACAATCTTAAGCAGTTATTTTAGTTTAGTTTTCAGTATAGAAATCACATTAAACCAATGATCAACTTAAGAATCCTTTTCGGATGGGTACCCCAGACAGCCGACTATGAAGCGAAACAGGAATCGCTGAGAAAAGAATATTCCCGGTTGAAAGAATTTGCACAGTCTATAGAACTTGCAAATTACCTCGAATTGGAAAAGACCGTCAGATCATCCGATTTCGCGCGTCGCAAAAAGAGCATACTGAATCAAAAATTTTCAGATACCCCTGAATATCGTAATGAACGGCAGTATCTGAAAATGAAGAAGCAAAAAGACGTAATAAATTATTATAACATTAAGGAATCGGTTGAACTGAAAGATTTTATTGAATTGGATAGTTCACAGGACCTTAAGCATTACCACACGCTTGAAAAACTGGTACATTCCGATGAATTCATCCGGCTAAAGAAAAGCTTAGGAAAAAAGAAATTCAGAAATACACCGGAATACGAAAAATTGCAGGAATATCTTTCGCTTAAATCTTCAAAAAGGTTCAAAGATTTTTTTGCTTTCAAAAAATCAAAGAAGTACCTGAACTTTAATCTGCTTATCGGATCAGAGAAAATTGTCCAGTATGAAAAGCTTGGCAGGTTTGTTATTTCTGAAGAATTCAGACAAGTCAAGGAATATATGTTGCTTCCGGCCCGCAGAAAGCTGGAAATGTCAGAAGAATACCGGATGGAACAGAAATATAATGAATTAAAAAAATCAGAGGACTTCAAATGGTATTTTGCCATACGGAATTCTAAAAAGTTCGATGAACTTAAGAAATGGGATCTTACATTTTCAGAAGATTTTGAAGCACCCAAACTTAATGTCAAAAAATGGCTCACTCGTTATTTCTGGGGCGATAAAATTTTGAAAGACAGTTATGTCAATATGGGAGAAAAGCAATTTTATACCGGAGATAAAAATATTGCCATCGCCGGCAGCATTCTGAAAGTACAAACCCGTCGTGAAAAAGCTGCGGGTAAAGTTTGGAATCCCGCCATTGGCTTCTTCCCCAAAGATTTTGATTATACCTCCGCCATAATAAATACCGGAAACAGCTTCAGACAACAATATGGATTATTTGAAGCCAAGATCAGGTTCAACAGAAATTATCCGGTTAATCATGGTTTCTGGCTTGTTTCCGATCTTATGCTTCCGCATATCGATGTAGCCAGGGCTTCCAAAAAGATTTCGGTGGGGACATACTGGGGCAATCCTAATGCCAAAAATGGAATTGACAGAAGAGCCGCATCCATGAGTCGTGATAAATACGGTTTTGATTACTATATTTTCTCACTGGAATGGACAAAAAATAAAATGACCTGGCGTGTTAACGGAGTAAAGGCATTTTCAACAGGCACCGGAATACCTCAAATACCAATGTATATAAATATTAATTCCTCAATTTATCAGGATGTAAACGGATCTGTTCTGCCGGCCGAGCTCGAAGTAGACTGGATTCGTTGCTACCAGCGATCAGCAGGCTCCGTTTAATATCTCGGGTATCTGTGAAAGAATCCTCTTCAAGGTCAAAAATTGAAGAGGGTTTTTTTATTACATTTGGTATATAACATTCAATCCAACAATATGAAAAAATTTTTGATTCTTTTTGTACTGTGCGGCTTTATAGTCTCAATCTACGCGCAGGAGTCCAAACCGGCAACCAAAGAAACTGATCTTTTTGCTGCGGATTTGTCCAATGCGGAATTCCCCAAAGGAGTGTGGACTTTTGCTGATGGAATACTCACTGCCAGCGAAGATCAATGCATATGGACAATAAAAGATTATAAAAACTTCATCCTGGAGCTTGATTTTAAGACTGCAGAAGGCACAAACAGCGGCGTAATAGTCTATTGTTCTGATACTAAAAACTGGATACCCAATTCAGTGGAAGTACAAATTGCAGATGATTATGCAAAACAATGGGCTGAAAGTCCTAAAACATGGCAATGTGGCGCTATATTCGGCCATCTTGCGCCGTTAAAAAGCATGGTTAAAAAACCCGGAGAATGGAACCATATGATCCTTACATGCGCAGGGAAACATATACAGGTGGAATTGAACGGAGAACTTGTGACCGATATGAATATGGATTTATGGACGAATTCAAAAACAAATCCTGATGGAAGTGAAATCCCGTCTTGGCTAAGCACTCCTTTTTCGCAATTGCCAGTTGTGGGGAAAATAGGACTTCAGGGCAAACATGCGGGGGCACCGATATATTTCAGAAATATGGTGATAAAAGAGTTGTAGGTTGATAGCTTGGTCTGTTGCTGTTTTCCAGTCCCAAACACTAAATTTTTTTGTCAGTCAGATGAATTTGAGTATTTTTGCATCCCTGTTCTCTGCTCCTTGCTAAATGCCGCAGTTCAGAGCCAACAGGCACGGCCGGCTGGCTGTCATGGCCCTATAGTTCAATGGATAGAACGGAGGTTTCCTAAACCTTAAATCCAGGTTCGATTCCTGGTGGGGCTACTGATAACACTTTGCAACCGCTACAGGATTTGATTGAACTCCAGTTTCTCGCCGTCGGGGCCTCTGATCGCGAAGTATTTGCAGCCACGTTTCCAGAAATTAAGAAATACTGGTTTGTCCTGGATTAGCTCAAATCCGGCTTTACTGAGTTCCAGAAAAGCTTCATCAGCGTCCTCCACATCAAAAGCAATATGGTCGATATGGCCGTCAGTGCGGGTCCGTATCTTCTCCCTTTCCGGTTCAGTTACCTGGTAGAGCTCGATGATTACGCCCCGCTGCTCCATGAATGCTACCAAAACACGACCGGAGCTTTCATCTACGTGGGAAGAATGGATTTTAGCGAATCCCAGACTGGAATAAAACTCAACCGACCGTTCTAAATTGGTTACAGGAATTCCAATATGCT
>DATAEX010000391.1:0-1890 GCA_036257765.1 Bacteroidales bacterium | reverse complement strand
TGAACTTACGGGCAAAGGTGCTTTTTTTGCTGACGAAGTAGTACAGCAGTTTTATAATTCGATTTATATACCCTTTCCTGAAGGAGATTATCATGAAGGACCTTTGAATCCTTACCGTTCGGCTAAACAACTGATTAACTGATTTAATACGCTATGAAAAAGGGCTTTTTGCAATTCGTGTTACCTGTGCTGTTCTTACTGCTCCTTCAATGCAAACCGGCTAAATATGAAATAAAAATTCCTGTCACCAGCCCGGTTTCCATGATGCGTATAGGTATTGACCCGCATCCGCATAATGAAGACGGACAGAAAGCAGCGATACTTGTTTGGGATGGCATTACCGGGAAAAACAGAGTTGCTCTTGACAGGGCTATTCATTTATATGATTCACTCCTTAAAGTGTCTGACAAGATAACCGACTTCAGTCCTATGAAATGGATATGCGAAGGCATTCAATCCGGGCCTGCAGAAGGTTATTTTAAAAATACACTCGACGAATCCTATTTCCGTTTTTTCACTGATAACAACTATGAAAAGCTAAAAGAGTATCTGGAAAGAAAATATAAGATTGGCAATTTCAATCCCGACGATCCCGATGATCACCTTCGCAAAAGAACTTTTCTTGAAGATCTGATGATGTTTAACAATCCAAGCCGCAATGACTGGGAAAATACTTCCGATATCATTAAAAATATTCCGCTTGAAAAGGGGCTCAAAGTACTCGATATCGGCAGCGGTTTCGGCTTTTACTCTTTCCGTTTCGCAGAAATAGTAGGTGAAACAGGAAAAGTATATGCAATCGATACAGAAGAAGAATATGTAAAGCATTTCCAGAAATTTGTAAACGAATATCACATTAGTAATATCTCCCCTGTAGTGTCGAAGATCAATGATGTAGTGGTAACAGAACCTGTTGATTTGGCCTATATGAGTTCAGTTTATCACATAATTTATGGCTGGAATCGCGAGATGGACAGGGCTGCATTTTTCAACTCGCTGAAACGCACATTACGAAAGGATGGTTGGCTTGTCATTTCAGATAATTCATTTCTGAACGGCAACGAATTGAATAATTGCTATGTAAACAAGGAACTGGCCATTGCCCAACTTATATTCAACGGTTTTGATTTGATCCGGGATATCCAGATAACACCCAAAAGATATATGCTTATTTTCCGCCACAGGCCGGGAAAAATTGTCAATTTTCCGGTGGACGGGAATCATAAAGGGCCTCTAAATTATCTGAACATCACTTCCGGAAATTCGATCATCCATATCGGAAGCCTTGATTCATATGATATAACACCTGAAGGTATTGCTGCAGCCAGGCTTGTCAGGGCGGCTTTTGAAAAACAAAATGCGGATTCTGCCAGAGCAGCTATTTCAAGCTACGCTACTTTGATCCCTAAAGAAAATTTCGGCGGTGAGTACTCAGCACTGCAGTGGTTTTGTGAATACCTTATAGCCGGGGATTCACTAAAATCAATGATGCTTAAAGATCCGCTGGTACAAGCCTATCATAATTATTTTGCAAAAGACAATTATCTGCTGCTCCGGGAGTATGTGAATCAGAAATACCGCCTTGCACGTGAGGAACGAAAAACGGAGTCTAAAACCATACTCAGGGAAGAGGACCGTGAAATAGGCCGCACCAGAAGAGCATTCCTTGAAGATGTCATTACATTCAATAATCCGAAAAGGGAAGAATGGGAAAAATCTTCTGTTATCCTTGCCCATATGAATCTGAAACCTGGAGATGTCATCGCAGATATTGGCTGCGGATCAGGTTATTTTTCGTACAGGTTTTCAAAGCTTGTAGGACCTGCAGGTATGGTATATTCGATGGATACAAAGCAACAACACATTGATTTCCTGAATGAATTTATCAAT
>DATAEX010000388.1:0-4359 GCA_036257765.1 Bacteroidales bacterium | reverse complement strand
ATCGTAGAGGAAGCTATCAGAAAATCGGAAGACATCTTTAATAAGGCATTTGATGGCAGGGGACAAGATGAAGAATTCCTCAGGCAATATGCTGTAGGCCTTAGTTTTCTTTCCAGTGCTGCAATCCGTATGCTTGGTCCGATGGGACTATCCGAGCTCTTCCGCTTAATCTCGAATAACTTATATTCAATAGGCGGGGGAGCTCTGGTTACTTTTAGCGAATTCGATTTTGTGAATCGCAAGGTTATTGTGAGAGAACTTCGAAGTACAGAAGAGGAAAGAAAAAAGTTGGTAAATATCTTAGGCCAGGAACCGGAAAACCTTATGTTTGATTTCCCTGATGAGATCAGATCAAGAATGATAATAGGTGGTCTCGACTGTCTTGAAGGCGGATTCTATGACCTGGTATTCGGGCAGCTGCCTAAAACGTTATGTAATATACTGGAACAGGAGCTGAACATTAAGAGTGTTTTTGCAATGGCATGCGCTGTCGAGGATGATATACTGGGCACGGTTTCAATTCTTACTCATGAACATGACTGTGTACTACAGAATAAAAATCTGATCGAATCTGTTGTTAATCAGGGTGCATTGGCACTTAAGCGAAGAAAAGCTGAAGATGCTTTGCGGGAAAGTGAAACAAGACTCAGTGCTTTCTTCGATAATGCTGAAAGTATATTTTGGATTAAAGATCTGCAAGGCAGGTTTATTGCTGTAAATCATTATACTGCTGATATTCTGGGAAAAACAAAAGAACAAATCCTGGGCAAAACGGTACACGATATTCATGGCAAAGAATTCGCTGATCAATACAGTAAGAATGATCAAACGGTACTTTTATCCGGCCAATCAATGGTATTTGAAGAAACGACGGAATTAACCGACGGTTTGCACACGATGGTTTCCGTTAAATTTCCTTTATTCAACTCTAATAATTCGATTTACGCAATAGGGGCAATATGCACAGATTTTACCGAACGCATACTTGCTGAGCTACAATTAAAAGAAAAAAAGGAGGAAATTGAAGCCCAGAATGAAGAGTACCTTCAGCTGAATGAAGAACTGCGGCAGACCAATGAAGAATTACAGATTGCAAAAGAACATGCAGAACAAAGTGACCATTTAAAAACAGCCTTTCTGCAAAACATGAGCCATGAGATCCGAACCCCGATGAATGCAATTATGGGTTTCGCACAATTGCTTCCTGAGCAGTATGGTAATAAAGACAAGCTCGAACATTTTTCTAAAATTATCAACCAGCGTTGTTCCGATCTGCTCGATATCATCAACGACATACTCGATATATCTAAAATAGAATCAGGCCAGGCACCTGTGCACATGGAGAACTGTAAACTGGCATTGCTCCTTTCCGAAATTTCCATATTCTTTTCGGAATTCCAGAAACGGCATAATAAGCAACATATTGCATTTCATATCCAGGTGCATCCTGACCTTTCGAATCAGGAAATCCGCACAGATAAAGTAAAGCTTAAACAGATTTTAATCAATTTACTGGGGAACGCACTTAAATTTACCGATGCAGGAGAAATCAGACTGGGTTGTAAACCCGACGGCAGGCATCATTTGCTCTTTTATGTTTCTGACACCGGCATTGGCATTCCCAATGAGAAGAAGGATTTCATATTTGAACGTTTTGCACAGTTGGAGCAAACGCCACATCATTTATACGGAGGGACCGGCCTGGGCCTTTCCATTGTTAAAGGCCTTGTAGATTTACTTGGCGGCAATATATGGGTGGAATCGGAACTTAATAAGGGAAGTACCTTTTTCTTCTCACTTCCTTATGAAAAGGCCTTTGGTTCATCCCATGCACAAATCCCTGTTGAAATCCATGAAAAATTTAACTTTTCAAACAAAACAATCCTGATCGTTGAGGACGATATTTATAACACTGCTTACCTGAAAGAAATCTTAGACGGAACCGGGGCTAAAATCTTACATTCGGTTTATGCGAAAGAAGCTATTGAAATAATGAAATCCCGGAAGCCGGATATAGTGCTTATTGATATCCGCCTTCCGGATATGGATGGTTATACAGTAACACAACTAATGAAAAAGCACGATCCCTATCTGAGAATAATTGCTCAGACAGCTTATGCTGCTAATGAAGATAGAGAAAGGGCGATTGAAGTGGGGTGTTCTGATTTTATAAGTAAACCTATAAAACGGGAAGTACTATTATCTATGATAGACAAACAACTATCGGGTAGGTAAAATTGGGCTGAATAGACTCAAATTGTGAAAAATAAGAATTCTTTTTACTTTTTAATTACTTTTAAAATCGGAACATAATTTTCAATTTCATTTTATCCGGGAAATGAACGATAATGAATCTTTTTGTGAATGGAAGTCGGATATGAGTGTCGGATCGGAAGAACTCGACTACCAACACAGGCATATGATCGAAATCATTAACGAAGTATACAGGGCATTTATCAAGGGAGAACATAGAGAAGTGATTGGCCCGATTCTGGATAAATTATCACAATATGTTGTGTACCATTTTACAATGGAAGAAGTTTACTTTGAAATGTTCAATTTTTATGATAAGGAAAAACATATTAAAGAACATAATATGTTCCGGGAAAAGGTGATTGCTTTCAATAACAAATTCAAATCAAATGATGCCACTTTGACGTGCGATGTCATGAATTTCCTGAAAGACTGGCTTCATGATCATGTCCTTGAATCGGATCAAAAATATATCGATTGCTTCGCAAAAAATGGCGTAAAATAAGGACTTCTTTAACCATCTGTCAGGATTTCTATTTTATTTACCTCACCGTTTGATATCCTGAATGCGTTTAATTCCGGTTGATCATCAGCCAATGAAATGATCAGATAAATAATATCCGGATCATATGCCAGGCGTATATCCTCATGGGAAGGTCGTGCCGGAGTTTCAGGGTGGCTATGGTAGTTCCCAAGAATTTCCAATCCTTCCTGCCTTGCAGATTTTACCATATAAAACTGTTGAGCGGGATCAAAAGCAAAATGTTCCGCACTTGCATCAACATTTGTCATTGGATAACATTTTGTAATAAAACCATTTTTACCTGCGAGGTAACCGCATGCTTCATTAGGTAAATCCTGTCGTGCATGGCTTATTATTGCATTTACAACCCCGGATGAAATGCGAATAACTTCCTGAAGACGGCTTTCAGTGTCCATCTCTTATTGCACAAGTTGTATGTTCATAATCAACCAAAGCGGTTATGGTGGGATTATCGCCACATATTGGACATAAAGAATCAGAATTTACCTTGACATTTCTGAATTCCATAGTCAGCGCCTGAAAAATCAAAAAACGGTTTGTAAGTAATTCCCCAGTACCTGTAAGGTACTTCAATACTTCAGTAGCTTGTATGGTTCCAAGCATTCCGGCGATTGAACCGAGCACTCCGGCCTGGGAGCATGTCGGAACTGCTTTGGGAGGAGGAGGATTTCGGAACACGCAACGATAGCAAGCGTTCCCGGGAG
Organism: Bacteroidales bacterium; assembly: GCA_036257765.1. Lineage (GTDB taxonomy): Bacteria > Bacteroidota > Bacteroidia > Bacteroidales > UBA10428 > UBA5072. The sequence continues at coordinate 858 of DATAEX010000388.1, read as the reverse complement.
TATATGTCATTGTTTGTCCTTCAAATCTCAAAATACCACCATGCGAAAATGGTTTTCCGGCTAAAACACATGCATCATTAATTAGAAATTTTATGGGGAAATTGTCAGTTCCGTCAACAATAAAGTCGTAATCGTTGATGATACGATTAATGTTATCCGAAGCAAGCAATTCCTGATAGGTTATAACATTTACATCCGGATTTATCTGCTGTATTTTTTCCCTGGCAGAAATAACTTTAGGTTTGCCTATATCTTCAGTGAAATGAATCACCTGCCTCTGAAGATTTGACGTATCCACCACATCACCATCAATAATACCCAATGTACCCACTCCGGCTGCCGCCAGGTATAAGGCAACCGGGGAGCCAAGTCCTCCTGCACCTACAATCAATACCTTACCATTCCGTATTTTAATCTGACCTTCAATACCAACATTCTGCAATATAATATGACGGCTATAACGCTGGATTTGTTCTTCTGAAAACTCCATGAGACTGATATGTGATTAAATTTGACCTTTTCCGCCACCCATGAAGTAGAGAAATTCCACCTCATCACCAACTTTTACAATAGTAGAACCATACTCCTCCCTGTTGACAAAACTTCCGTTCAACTGCACAGATACCATATCGGGCTGTTTAACATTGTTTTGATTAAATAAATCCAGCAGATTTATCTCATTTCCTGCGATACTTTGAACTTTACCATTTACGAATACTTCCATTCTGTTAAATGAATATGTGAGTGGGAACAAATATGCCAATCATCAACTTTACAGGAAATACCATCAATAAGGTATTTCTGTATACCGCATTCAGGGGTTATATTTTTAGGTACGTAATATACCCCAATACCGGT
>DATAEX010000377.1:0-3170 GCA_036257765.1 Bacteroidales bacterium | reverse complement strand
AAATTACTATGTCGACTCATTGCAGAATACCGACGCTTCTTTCAAGCTAACGTATGGTAACGCTTTTGCTTTATACGCACTGTCGCAATATGCTCGTGTAAATAAGAATCCTGATGTACTTGAATGGGTAAGAAAGTCCTTTAACTGGCTTGAAGAGGCAGTCCATGACTCCGTTAATCGTGGCTATTTCAGTATCGAACTTACCAGCCTTTCCTCTTCAGATGTTAATGTTCCTGCGGGTTGGGAAAATCCTCTCGGGAAAGATCAGAATACCGGAATTCACCTTATGGAAGCTCTCACAGCAGCTTATCTCATATTACCGGATGAAAATGTAAAGAACAGACTCACCGAAATGCTTGAATTGGTGCGTGATAGTATGACCACCGCAAATGGCTACCTGAATTTGTTCTTTGACGAAAAATGGAAACCCTTTTCCTTAAAGGATTCTTCACGAAATTATATCATTAAAAATCCATGGATGGATCATATCTCGTTTGGGCACAATATCGAAACTGCCTATCTTCTTGTTGATGCATCAAAGGCGCTTTACGGATCACCTGACTCCCTTACATTAACCGTTGCAAAGAGACTTATTGATCATACCATCCGGAATGGTTTTGATTCCGGTTATTATGGATTGCTTGATAAAGGTTATGAATTTGAGCCTGGTCAACCCGAAGTTATTGATAGCATAAAGGTTTGGTGGGCACAGGCAGAAGCATGGCATGCACTGGCACTTTTTGCGGAACTGTATCCGGATGAAAAGGGCTATTCCCATGCCTTTTCCAAAATGTGGACATATATAAACAATGAGGTGATTGATCGGGAGTATGGTGGATGGTATAACAGCGGTCTCGATTCAGATCCGCGCACTGTCAACGATCGCAAAGTTCATGCCTGGAAAAGCTGTTACCACGATGGAAGAGCGCTTATGCAGGTTGTAACTTACGCCGGAAAGAAATAAGAAACCATTTCAAACCTTTTCAAACCATTTCAAACCCTATCAAACTATATCAAACCTTATCAAATCCTATCGAAACTTATCAACTTTACAGCCCAAATTTAATTCCCTGAGCCAAAGGCAGCTCCCTGCCATAATTAATAGTATTGGTTTGCCTGCGCATATAGGCTTTCCAGGCATCAGAACCTGATTCCCTGCCGCCGCCGGTTGCTTTTTCTCCACCGAATGCCCCGCCAATTTCAGCCCCTGATGTACCGATATTCACATTGGCTATACCACAATCCGAGCCATTGTGTGAAAGGAACAGCTCAGTTTCGCGAAGGTTATTTGAGAATATTGCAGATGAGAGTCCCTGAGGAACCGAATTATGGATTTTTATTGCTTCGTCGATAGTCCGGTATCGTATCAGGTAAAGCAACGGTGCAAATGTTTCTTCCTGAACAACCGGGTAGTCGTTTTGTACTTCGGCAATACAGGGCACCACAAAGCAATCCGAATCATAACCGGAATCTTTGAAAGGTGTTCCGCCAAAAAGAATATTTCCACCTGATTTCTTGACTTCATTGATGGCTTTAAAGAAATTATCGACAGCCTGCCTGTCGATCAGCGGTCCGACATGTATACCGCTATCCAGAGGATCTCCGATCTTCAGGCTTTTATAAATACCAACCAGCCTGCCGGATAAATCATCGAAAATTGAATCATGAAGTATGATCCGCCGGGTTGAAGTGCATCGCTGGCCTGCAGTTCCTACAGCTCCAAAAACAATGGCCCTTAATGCCAGTTCGATATCAGTATCCTGAGTTACAATTATTGCATTATTCCCACCCAGTTCAAGTATGGCCCTGCCAAGTCGCTCTCCGATCAACTTACCGGCCTGCTTTCCGATTTTTGTGGATCCTGTAAATGAGATCAACGAAAGGTTGGGATCCCGGAACATGTAATCGCCCAGGTAAGTTGAGCTGGTAGCAACAAGACATACCGTTCCTTCCGGGACATTATTCTCTTTTAGCACCCTGGCAATTATATTGTGAACTGCCACAGCACATAACAGTACTTTTGAAGAAGGCTTCCACACGATTGCATCGCCACATACCAGGCCTATCATAGCATTCCAGGACCATACTGCAACCGGAAAATTAAATGCTGAAATTACTCCCACAACACCCAGCGGATGGTATTGGTCATACATGCGATGGCTCTGCCGTTCAGAATGCATTGTAAAACCATATAGCTGCCTCGATAATCCGACCGCGAAATCGCATATATCAATCATTTCCTGAACCTCACCGAGTCCTTCCTGGTATATTTTACCCATTTCCCAACTGACCAGCAGGCCAAGCGATTCCTTGTATTTTCTTAATTCCATCCCAATCTGCCGTACAACTTCGCCCCGGCGGGGAGCGGGCCATGATTTCCACTCTTTAAAAGCCCTTACAGAAACTGAAATCACTTTTTCATAATCATCCCGGGTGGCCAGCTTAATATCTGCAATTGGTTTCCCATCAACCGGCGACAGCGAAGAAAGATTATCTCCCGAAGTGTTGAGCCAGGTTGTGCCTGTGCATACCCCCTGATTTGTGTCTTTTATTCCCAGCCTGTCAAGCGCCTCACGGATATTGGTTTTCATAGTACTATTTTTTATTTCAGGCCGAACAGCACTTGAATTGACAGAAGTCCCTGATGGAGATCAGGCAGTCAGCTCCGAACCAATTCGTGCCAGGCCTTTTTCAATTCGTTTTAACGTTTCTTCTTTCCCGATCATATCCATGATCTCAAAAAGGTGCGGGCCCATTCCTGAACCTACGATAAGCAATCGAAGCGGCGTGGCAATCTTACCGAAGCCAAGCTTGTTTTGTTCAAGGTATGAATTTACAAGCTTTTCGAGCGAAGCGGAAGTAAAAGCTGAAGCCTTCTTAAGCAATAGAAGAACAGCCTCAAGATTCCCGGCAGTATCCTCCTTCCAGATTTTTTTGGCCATTTGCATATCATAACTTGAAGGAGCTTCAAAAAAATAAAAGGCCTGATCCCAGAAATCCTGGGGGAACGTAAGCCTTTCCTTTATTAATCCTGCTACCTTTTTGAGATAATCCAGTTTTACGGGTAATCCCTTACTTTGTATAACCGGCACAAAAAGGGCAACAAGATCACTGTCAGTTTTGGCCTTGAGATATTGCTGGTTATACCATTTTGCTTTCTCAGGATCAAA
>DATAEX010000145.1:0-4152 GCA_036257765.1 Bacteroidales bacterium | reverse complement strand
GTATCCCAATGTGTTTCCCTTTTTGGACCTTATCATTTTCACATTTACGATAAAAGCCCGGTGAATCCGCGAGAAATAACTAATTCCGGATAATTGCCGCTCAATTTCAGTTATTGAATTTCGTATAAGTTCCGTCCGGATTCTTTCCTTATCATCAAGATAGAATTTCACATAGTTTCCTTCGGATTCTGCATATAGGAATTGATGCGGGAAAAAACTCAGTTCCTCTTTCTTCAGCCTGGAAATGATCTGTATTTTATCCTCCGCTGTCGCTGCGGTTTCCGCCAACTGTGATCCAAATTCCTGCGATACCTCTTCATCAAACAAATGCCGGTAATTAATAAGCGTGAAAAAACCAAATGGAATAATCCCTATAAATAAAGCGTACTTACATGAATCCAGGAATGTGCGCATATTCCAGCGAACACTCGGTTCTTCCATTACAAACCCCATAATATAGCTTGTAATTCCGGTGGCCGCCAGTACAAATAATATAGAAATAATATCCTTACTGAAAGTCCATTCTTTTTTCGCTGAAAAAAAAGGAACAGCTTTAATTACACGAATCAATAAATAAATACTTACAGCCCATGAAAGTATATAAATAGCCATGGTTGCAGCATAACTGAGATTCAGAGATTCATGAGTTTTCAACGGTCTGTACAAAATAGTAAAAATGAAGCTGAATATCAGGAATATCATTGATCCTGATAAAGGATTCTTCAAAATGAAATTCTGAGGATATTTATGATTTAATCTGTTAAGGATCTGCCGATACATTAGTATTTCCCCACTAAAAAATATTAAATAGTGAGAGAAATTTCGCAAATATTTTGTTAGAGTGTAAGCCGTTGTCCGGAAATTTGCAAAAATATTCAGGCAAATATGTTAAGCTGCCAGTTTTTATGATTCAATTAAAATCCAGAAACTGAAAGACAATTTACACCCAGATTAAAATGGAAGCCAATAAGATAACTTCACCAGAAACACATTATGGGGTTGTTCAGTAAACAGATCCTTAACGTCGTTACCAAAAGAAAACTTTCCATCCGATGCAGTACTGGTTCTGCCCTGCGACCATACAAGGAACAGGGTTGATCCCGGCCTGTACTCCCATCTTACAACAAGGTTCGACCGAAACTGCCTGAAATTGTAATCGGGGTTGCTGATTGAATAGTCCACAGTTCCGTCAGGATTTTCATCCACATCATAATTGTTTGATCCTGTATTGTATGTAATCTGATCGGGCCGGAAAACGGCGTAACGGTTTTCAAATTTATTGGCATCCGGATCGGTAATTTTCTTGTAATTATAATATTTCCCCGACGATACAAAGGGTTGACCATAATATTCAATCGACAGCTCCGGATTGATCGTAAAATTCAGCCTGAATGTAAACAAAAGAGTTTTCTGGTCAAGTTCTGCAAACAGGTACTGTAAATTACCATCATGATTGGCAGTCGAAACATATTGCAGCTTTTTATTTATGATCAGAAAATCCGGCTCAAGCGAAACCGAAAGGGCGTTCAGGGGTTGTGCAACAATACCTCCATAATAATCAGTTGCGGTAAAGTTTTTAAGATCACCAAATCCCCTGTAGTTCCCTGCATATAAAAATAATTTTTTGGTCTGGTCGGTGAAAACGTTCAGATTTAACTCGGTGGTTCCAGGCAATCGGAAAGAAGGTCCGCCACGAAGCAGATCATTGGATATGTTTTTCATATGCCGTGTCAGGTTGAAATTTACATTCCACCTGTTTTTAAACTGCATATGCCAATTGGTATTCAGAAGGGAGGAGGTAAGTTTTCCTGAAAAGTCCCAGTACATCCAGTAATTGGTGTTCAGGTAAAAGTTATTAAAAATCGCAAAGGGGTCACGTTTATTGAATGCAACCCAGGCACCATGATGAATAAGATCGGAGTAACGCATATACCCGATATCGTTAAATTCCAAGCCTGGTGACCGGACCGTAAAACTGGTTTCAAATTGCACAAGTTTATTGCTTGTCCTTCCTAATTTCAGAGTGCTGCCATATCCCGACAAAGAGGTAAGATTGGAATCCACGGAAACATAGTCCGCATCGGGACGCTGAAAATACCTTGCCGAAGATTCCTGGGTGGCGATAATAGCTTCCTTTTTCCCCTGGACATTGCTGAATTCCACATTGCCGGCAAAGTACCATGCCCGTTCCTTCCATGAATGCTTGAAGTCAATGCCGCCTGTATATGCTGCGGTATGCAGATAATTCAACGCAGGATTATCAATATTCCGGTTTACAGCGGTTACAATGCCTCCCAGTGTTGTTTCGCCTTTATTGAAATCCTGTTGTACCCTACCCACAAAATAATTGGTAAAAGGTTCTACGCTTTCTTTAGTTCGTAAATCATTATATTCAAGATCTGCTTTTTCATTGGCGGTCAGGCTTTCCAATATGCCCACAGAGAGCCCTTTCCTCGTTTTGCCCGAAAGCTTAAGTGCAGAAAGTATTCTGGTGGCTTCGGGCATTTTTACATGCTGTGTATCATTAGACGGCGTATAATGAGGGTAACGACCGATACGGCGTGAATAGAACAGGTTATCCGAATAGAAATTGTTAATCACTATGGTATTGGAGGGTTGGAATTCATAAATATTTTTGCCTTCAACAAACAGCGGGCGACGTTCAGAAAAATAAGTCTCAAAGGCGGTGAGGTTTACTTCGGACGGATCGGCTTCCACCTGTCCGAAATCAGGATTTACGGATAAATCAAGGGTAAAATCGTTGGTTATTGCAAATTTGCCGTCAAGTCCACCGTATACCGAGCTCGATTTGCCATCGAGAAATGGATTCCCTTCCTCTTTTTTAAATCGCTCAGTCTTAGCTGAAAGGTAAGGCATCAGTTCAATCTGCCTTTTAGGTCTGATATTATTTATTCCGTGCAATTCACCGAATAAATGTACAAGTCCCGGTGAGCCCTTGGGAATGAATTGCCAGGTAGATTGTTCCTCGTTCCTGAAAATTTGGCGGGTGAGTTGAATTCCCCAGGTGTGGGCATCTTTCTTCCCAAATCTCAGCTGGCTGAAAGGGATTCTCATTTCGGCGTTCCATCCTTCCCCGTCGATTGAGGTTTTGAGGTACCAGACCGGATCCCAACTTTCATCGAAATAATTGCCATCCTGTGAAATAAGCTCATCTCCCTTCGTCCCTGAGGCCATCGCTGTGAAAGAGAATGCCGTTTGCTGGTCATAATAACTGTCAATCATTATCGAAACCATATCTCCCTCGAAATTATCCCTGCGGGATAACCTCTTGCTGATTTTGGAAGGGATACTGTCGTAAGCCTTTATAAAGACATACAGATTATTGTCATCATATACTATTTTGAATGACGTAAATTGTGACGGAGGCACGTTTTCCTTCGGCCTGCTTTGGATAAAATCTCCTCCCCACTCTACCTGTTCCCAGCATGCATCATTCATAAGTCCGTCAATTACCGGCGGGGCTTCTGTTTGACCTGTCTGATAATTCTTTTTTTCAATAGTCTGTGAAATGCCTGCCGGAAACAGTGTTATGAAGATTGCCACTGATAAAACCGATAATTTGCACTTGCTCATAAAGCTTAATAACTGGTTAGGGTCTTATAATTAAATACCGCGGGTTTGCCATTTGGTTACAAAATAATCATAACAAATGACTGCATTTTTTTCTCTTTGCTGCACGCCGGAAAAAAAATTTGCAGGATAAAAGAAAGAAGTTTTAACCAAAAATGAAGAAAAATTAAACTATTAGTTTTCAAACTCGTAAAAGCTTACTGTATCATAAAGTTATTTCACTATTAAAATTCGTTTTTATGAAAGCATTGCTATCATCTGCCCTTTTCCTTTCCCTGATCCTTTCATTGGCAAGTCCTGCATTTTCGCAGGTAAAGGAATCCTGGAAATACCTCACAAAAGATGAGATTGTATGGCAGGAAGTAAACTCGCTTGGAAATTTAATCGTTGAAACCAGGAGTGCTCTTATCGGCGTAAATCCTGAAACCGGCAAAGAAATTTGGTCCTGCAGTCAGTTTGGCAGCCTTCCTCACGAACAGATCAAAACAATTGAAGGATCTCCGTTACTTTCCATATCGCAGGCTGATGCGATTTCCATAATAGAACCCTTCCAGGGAAAAA
>DATAEX010000369.1:0-2355 GCA_036257765.1 Bacteroidales bacterium | reverse complement strand
TGCCTGACTATCTGTCGCCGCGTTATACCGATTACGCAAGAGCTAATGCATCTGTTGGGATTAACGGAACTGTATTGACCAATGTTAACGCAAATGCTCTTGTTTTAACACCTGAATATCTGGTTAAGGTATCTGCATTGGCCAATGTTTTCAGGCCATATGGAATAAAGGTATATCTGACTGCACGGTTCAGTGCACCAATGGAGATAGGGGGACTTAAAACGGCAGATCCCCTGGAAAAAGAAGTAATCGATTGGTGGAATGAAAAGGTCAGAGAAATTTATAAATATATTCCTGATTTCGGGGGATTCCTGGTGAAGGCGAATTCAGAAGGACAACCGGGACCCCAAAACTACGGAAGAACACATGCTGACGGAGCAAACATGCTTGCGGATGCAATGAAACCCTTTGGAGGAATTGTAATGTGGCGGGCATTTGTTTATGATAATCGCATCCCGGAGGACAGGGCAAAACAGGCATTTAATGAGTTTATTCCACTCGACGGTAAATTCAGGGATAATGTATTGATACAGGTTAAAAATGGCCCGGTCGACTTTCAGCCTCGCGAGCCATTTCATCCACTGTTCGGTGCTATGAAGAATACCGCGTTAATGCCTGAATTTCAAATTACACAGGAATATCTCGGCTTCGCAACACATCTTGTTTATCTGGCTACACTTTTCGGAGAAACTCTTAAATCAGACACCTGGTGCAAGGGTGAGGGCTCCACAGTAGCAAAAGTGATCAACGGAAGTCTTTCTGGACAGAAAATTACCGGTATGGCGGGAGTATCTAATATAGGGGATGAAATAAACTGGACCGGTCATCCTTTTGGTCAGTCGAATTGGTTTGCTTTCGGCCGGCTGGCATGGCAGCCGGAGCTGTCAGCTGAACAAATTGCGGAGGATTGGATCCGTATGACATTTACCCAAAATAAAGACATTATCCAAACTATTCGTTCCATGATGATTGCTTCAAGGGAAATCACCGTAAATTATATGACGCCCTTCGGACTCCATCATCTTATGGGTAAGGATCATCATTACGGCCCGGCACCATGGGTAAATGAAGGCAGAGCCGACTGGACTTCCGTATATTATCATAAGGCAGATTCTACAGGTATTGGTTTTGATCGTTCTATTACAGGCAGCAATGCAACTGGGCAGTATTTTCATCAAGTAGCAGAAAAATTCAATAATACTGAAACCTGCCCTGAAGAATACCTTCTTTGGTTTCATCATCTGCCATGGGATTATAAGATGAAATCGGGAAAAACTCTTTGGGACGAAATGTGTTTGCGCTATTCTCATGGTGCCGATTCCGTCAGGTGGTTGCTAAGTCAATGGCAAAAGACGAAAGATTTTATAGATGACAAAAGGTTTGAACATGTAAATGATTTAATATCTGTCCAGCTTAAAGAAGCAGGATGGTGGCGCGATGCTTGCATTCTATACTTTCAGCAGTTTTCAAAAAGACCAGTTCCTGAAGGATTAGAGAAGCCCGAATACGATCTTGATTATTATATGAGCCTGAAATTTCATTTTGTACCGGGAATATAAAAGATTTACCCCGGCTGCACCTGATTAGACTATAATGAAAATGGATGAGATAAGTTCAAAAGTTGCACTTATAACCGGCGGGGCATCCGGAATAGGATTTGCCATTGCAAAAAAATTTGTAGAGCATAATATCCGATGCATACTGGTCGGAAGAGATAGTAATAAGCTGAAAGCAGCCTGCTGTGAACTGGGAGAATTGACCGGTTGCTTCAGATACGATGTGACACGACTTGAAGGAATGCCGGAAATGGTGGACAGAGTTGAAAAAAAGTACGGCCGGATAGATATCCTGGTGAATAATGCAGGTATTCATCTTAAAAAACCGATTCACGAAGTAACCGACGAGGAATACCAGAAGGTAATACTTACCAATCAGGTGGCGGTATTCTCGATGAGCAGGGAAGTATCCAGAGTCATGGTTAAAGTCGGGAAAGGCAGCATTATTAATATAAGTTCCATGGCTTCGAGATATGGTATTCCTTTTGTCATTGCATACTCTGCTGCTAAATCGGCTGTTGAAGGAATGACCCGAGCTATGGCCGTCGAATTATCGCCGAAGGGAATAAGGGTGAATTGTATAGCGCCCGGTTTTATTGAGACAGAAATGTCATCGCGCGCCCTGGAAAATGATCCTGTACGAGCCGGAAAGGTTTTCGGCCGGACTCCTCTTGGACGCCTCGGTAAAGTGGATGAAGTTGCAGAAGCAGCTCTTTTTCTGGCAACAGATGCATCGAGCTTTATAACAGGTGTCGTTTTGCCTGTTGACGGCGGAAATTCAATTGGATTTTAGATCAAT
>DATAEX010000357.1:0-2922 GCA_036257765.1 Bacteroidales bacterium | reverse complement strand
AAAATGGCGTTTGAAGGAATGGCTTACAGAAAAGCAGTCGAAGATCCGTATTTGATTAATAAGGTTTTCAGCGAAGAAGTGAAATTTATTTTTGTAGGTTTTAATGCCTTGAGCACTTCAGAAGACAAACTATTCATGAATCTGAGAAATGCAGGTAAGGCTGAATTCTACTGGGATTATGATACTGAATATCTGAATGAAATTCATGAAGCAGGTACTTTTATAAGAAGAAACATAGATCGGTTTCCTGATAGCCGTCCTTTAAATCATTCACACTTTAATGTCAGAAAAAATAAGGTATTTTTCATTCCGGTTTATTCAAACACAGGTCAGGCTTCGATAATACCCGATGTATTGGAAAAGCTGGAAATTACTGATTCATCGGTTTTTGAAAAAACTGCACTGGTTCTGGCTGATGAAGGATTGCTTACAAATACACTTTATGGAATTCCGGCGAATATAACCGATATCAATGTCACAATGGGATATCCCCTAAGTGATTCGGCCATTTTCAGTCTTATTGATTCATTATATGAACTCAGCAAAAATGCCAGGAAAAATTCAGCCGGCATAACTATCTGGTACTTTTCAGATGCAATATCGGCTATGAATAATCCTCTTTTAAAGCGAAGGTATGGAACACAGGCCGAAAACCTGAGGCAATATGCCCTTGAAAAGCATCAGGTATATCTGACTACCTCTGAAATATTGCCCGGAATTGAAGTAGACTTAATTTTCAACGAAAATCTGCGGGAAGATACTATAGATTATCTGCTTGAAATAGTAACATCATTATTAAGAGACATAACTCCTGAAAAGAAAAACCGTGCTGTTGATCCTGTGCAGGTGGAAATGCTTTTCAGTGTCTTTACTTATCTTTCACGGCTTCATGATATTCTTGAGGAACGTGGGGTTAAACCTTTTTCAGACACGTTGTTCAGACTTATACGAAAAATGCTCAGGACCATGCGAATTCCATTCAGCGGCGAACCACTTGCAGGGCTGCAGATACTGGGGATTCTCGAAACACGTACTCTCGATTTTGACAATGTTATTATCCTTTCGGCGAATGAAGGTACGCTTCCGCGTAGCTACGACCGTAGTTCATTCATACCTTATAACCTGAGGGCAGGATTTGATATGCCGACTGTTGAACACCACGATGCTATTTACGCTTATTATTTTTACCGGGTTATTCAAAGGGCACGGAATATAGCTTTAATCTATGACGCAAGTGCCGGAGGATTGAAAACGGGAGAAAGAAGCCGGTTCCTTCATCAGCTTTTGTATGATATGAAGATGGAAATTGAGGAAATTCAGGTAGAATCCACTATTTCTCAGATTCCTGTCAAACCTGTAATAATAAATAAGAGTAAGGAGATTGTAAATTTATTGTCATCATACTATAAAGGTAACGGCAGATCGTTATCCCCAAGCGCTATAAATGAATTCCTGAATTGTCCTGTTAAATTCTATTTTCATTACATAGCAGGACTAAAACAACCGGAGGATGTAAGCGAAGATGTTGATGCACGTTTGTTCGGTAACTTATTACATAATTCGTTACGCAGAATCTATCAGCTATTTGGAAAAGAAATAGTTACCGGTGAAAAATTAAAGAATACCCAATCTGACGATTCATTGATTTATAAAATTATTGACCAGGCCTTCTGTGAGGAATTATTTGATGATAAAGACAGTTCCGGCGAAAGGAAACCGGAAGGGTATAATTTGATAGTACGTCAGGTGATATTTACATATATAAAGCAATTTCTCAGTACAGAAGTAAAAGTTGCACCTTTTACAATTATCAGTCTTGAGGAAAAACATTATATATCCGTCCCGGTCAGGATAAACAATTACGAGCAAAAGGTAAAAGTCGGGGGCGTAATCGATCGCATTGATCTGAAGAACGGCGTGATAAGAATTCTGGATTACAAAACAGGCGATGTTAAAAACAAGTTTTCTTCGATAGGATCTTTATTCGGTGAAGGTGAAAAAGCAAGAAACGATGCGGTTTTTCAGGTTCTTTTATATTGCCTTGTATATAAAAAGCTTCATCCCGAATTAAGAATTCTCCCTGGTTTGTTTTTCCTGAGACAATGTCATCAGGAAAATTTTTCGGAATTCATAAATATGGATTCCAAAAGGCTTGAGAACTTTGAAAGGGTCGAGGAGGAATTTGAGCAGCGCCTCACCGGTGCGCTGGAAGAACTGTTTAATGAAGATCTGCCTTTTATCCAGACGGATAATACTAAGATATGCGCTTATTGTTCATACGCCGGAATTTGCCGCAGATAATTTCAAATCTATATTTGACCATGAGAATTGACATACTTACCATACTACCTGAATTGATTGAAAGCCCTCTTAGTCATTCCATAATAAAAAGGGCTAAAGAACGTGGTATTGTAGATATATACATCCATAACATCAGGGATTACTCACAAAACAAACAAAAGCAGGTGGACGATTATGCTTTCGGTGGTGGCGCGGGTATGGTTATGTGCATAGAGCCAATTGATCTCCTGATAACAAAATTAAAAAATGAAAGGAAATATGACGCGATTATCTATCTGACGCCCGATGGTGAAAAGTTCAATCAACAAAGAGCCAATCACCTGGCAATTCTTCAAAATATAATTCTGCTTTGTGGTCATTATAAGGGAGTTGATCAACGCGTACGTGATAATTTGATCACTATGGAAATTTCGATTGGTGATTATGTGCTTTCTGGTGGCGAACTGGCAGCAGCCATTATTACCGATTGCATTGTAAGATTGCTTCCGGGTGGTATCTCAGATGAAACATCGGCATTGACGGATTCTTTCCAGGACAATCTGCTTGCACCTCCTGTTTATACAAGGCCCGCAGAATATAAGGGCTGGAAGGTACCTGAAGTGCTTCTTTCGGGTCATCAAA
>DATAEX010000354.1:0-3356 GCA_036257765.1 Bacteroidales bacterium | reverse complement strand
CTGAAATAAACTTTGCAATCCCCATATCAGCCATTACTGTATCAATTTTTTCAACCCAGGGTCTCTCGTATGTTCCGTACCATATCTCGGCATCTGGAATTTCTTTTTTCATGGCAGGTCCGAGATAGTAACCAATGAATTGGCCAAGGTCCCGTGCTGTCCAAATGCATGAGGGAAAATTCTGACAGGAGTTCATCTCGTTCTGTACATGGATCCCTGTAATATTAATTCCTTCCTTACGATACGACCGGATATATTTAATAAAGTACAGTGCATATGCATTAAGGTATTCAGGTGTCATTCGGAATTGAGTAATCCCTTCCTGTCCGGCCTGATCCGGAGTCATATCGTTCACTATATCCGGACGGCAGGCATAGTGATTATTTGTTTTCATCCATGAAGGGGGAGTCCATGGAGATCCCCATATTTTCAGTTCAGGATTGTATTTCATTGCTGATTTTATATAGGGAATGAGATTCTCCAAGTCTCTTTTAATGCTGAAGTGTTCCATCGTAAAATCGCCAGCCGAATCATTGAGCGAATAATAATTTTGCGCATAGTCATTAGCCCCTATAGGCATACGGCAGATATTAAGACGAAGTCCTGATTGTTTATCAAACAAATCTTTCAGTATGTTTTGTTTGGCGTTTTCATCAAGCACGGATAAAGCTTTCCATCCAAGCTCATTGAAACATACTCCGAAACCATCGATTTTTTGCTTAAGCCCATCCGTAACCACAAAATCTGCAAGTCCTGGTTCACGGTCAGACAATGAAATTTCACTCCTGTCCCATACTTTTGCTTGAGATGACTGAATCCAGGTGACCTTTATCGCAGGTCTGGCTTTGGAAGGCTGATTTTCCGAAAGGTTCAGTAGGTTACTGTCATGAGCAAAGGTCATGCAAAATGAAGCTGCTGCTAAAAGTAAAAATGTTACGATACACCGGGGTTTCATGGTATCTTTTTTTATTTGTTAATACAATGTTCTGCTTAGTATTTCAAGTTGGGTATGCCTTGGTAAATTAACAAACCGTTCACTAAATCCACCTACACGAACGATAAGGTTTTGGTAAAGCTCCGGATTTAACATTGCAGCTTCCAGGTCGCCCCTGTTGATTACGGTAAGCATTGCCTGTGATCCGCCTCTTTGCCAGTATGTATTCAGAAGAATCTCTGACTTATCACGATATTGAGTAAACATCTCCTTTGAAAATTTCATGTTTTGAACAGATCCGGCATGCACGTGGGTTGCAGGTTTTGCTATGGAATTAAGAAATGCTGTGGCTCCACTCTTATCGGCACCTCCAACAGGTGCATTTCCGGGATTCATATAAGTAAATGCCTTACGGCCATCGGACGAAGCGGAAGTATGTTCACCTATAACAGTATTTGCATCATTATTAATCACCACAACAAGGTAAGATGCCAATCCTGCTGCTTCGGCCTGATCTCTTGTAAAATTACACAAATGGTCATGAACTTTAATCAGCATATTATCAGCAATATCATTATCATTACCGTATTTGGGGCAATTAAGTAACATATTTCTTTCCCTGTCAAATCCTTCAAAATCGTGGTCGAGCATATCCACCAGTTTTTCAAGGGATATTTTCTTTTCATCATAAACCAATCTTTTAATGGCAGTCAGGCTGTCAGCCGTATTGCTATTTCCGTACGATTCGAGAGTTCCACCCAGGTAGCGGATCCCACCCTCATATATTCCCCTGCCTTTTTCTATACAGTCGTCCATTAACATACTGGAATAAAGGAAAGGCGCTTCGTTACCGGCAGAATCATATTCGAGTTTTTCATGCAGCGCTAAAGGGATTACATGGTATTCTATCTGCTCTTTATATGCTTGCCAGAGCATGTCGAAACTTTCAAATTTGCCGTATTTTTCAAATTTTTTGACAGGCATACCGATTGATTTACCTGTTACCGGATCAATTCCTTTATGAAGTGTGACGTTGAGTGCTGAAAGAAGATTAATAACCCCGCTGGGCGTACCCACGCTCCTGTGATTGAGGACATATTCACCGCATCCGAATTGTATGGCATGAACGGCTTCGTTGTAAGGGACATTAAAAGCTTTCTGAACCGATGGTATATTAACATCATCATTATATAACATTGGAAAAGGATTACCTTCCGCGATAATATCAAGTGCTTTTTTGTAAAGCACCCTATCGCTTATACTGAACCTTAAGGCAAGCTGTGGCATTATGTCCTTTACCCCCCTGGTGGTCTCCATTATCGCAAGTGCAAGCCTGTTGGCTTTTTCTTCATCATTCCGGCCTGAACCGCCAATAATGATGCGGCTGTCGTACCGGTATCCTCTTTCATTAATTAATTTCCATACTCCGCTCAACAGCCTGATGGCTTCTTCCTCACTAATATTACCCTTATCAATATCATAACAGTATAATTCCGCCAGTGCATCATCCATTCTGCCAAAATTTCTGGCTCCATCAATTACAGTATAAAGGAATAATAATTGTAATCCTGCCCGGAATGACCGGGGTTTTTCAACAGGAAGCTTAAGAAGGATCTCAGCCATTTTGTTGTATTCTGAATTCCAGGGTTGTGACAAAGCCAACTGTTTTGCCTGTTGAGCATAAAAATTACAAACGTCTCCGAATGTATCCAGAGCTATAAGCATCGAATGATAAAAGTTCCATGAATCGGAATTTGGTTTGGCCTTATCCTTTTTAGAAATAATTTCTTCTTTTAGGCCCGGAATTCCCAAATGCATCAGCTTATAATAATCCATCTGGACACCACTCATTCTCCATAGGGTAAAAGCAATACCGGATTCTGAAAAATAGGAGTCGGAAGGAAGTGCCTCCTTCATTTCTTTTGTATATGCTGCTTTAGCTTTAGCGACGGTATTTTCACGATCCCAGAAGATACTCAGTTCGCCAATAATGGCTTCGCTTTCCGGTGATAGATTATGCTGCTTCCTGAATTGATCAAGGGCATTTTTATGAATATAGTATCCGAGATATCCTTCATCGGATTGCGGAATAAACCCAATCATCGGTTGCACCGTCCTGCCGGCAAAAAGATCACCTGGCAGAATATCACATACCATGTTTTTCCATTGAACCTTATAACAATAGGCTTCCCGTAAATACTTGTTGTTACTGTATTTCTTATAGTTGTCCGTAAATTCCTTCAGCCCGTTGATGACTTGATCAGGATCATTCATAATTGATTCCTAATTCAAATTTCCAATTTCCAATTTCTAATTACAAATTATATTCCTTCCTCCCATACTCAACATCTGTTCAGTCCATTTCTTCACAGTTTCCCTGCTCACAGTTTTTGAAACAATAGGGCAGGCTTTTATTCCCAGG
>DATAEX010000319.1:0-3932 GCA_036257765.1 Bacteroidales bacterium | reverse complement strand
ATTGCACTGGATACAATCAACGGTATGATTAAGTTTATTCCATTTCCCGCCAAAGCAAAGACAACAAGAAGAGTTACAAGGCCGCTATAAGGCTTTAATAAACTGAATATTGATCTTGTTCCTGTTTTTTGGTTTTCCTTCGGCTTGCTGGCTTTCATGCGGTTATTGAGAATTCAATGCAAAGAAACAACAAAACATATTAAGTAGTTGCAATAATCATTTTAATGATCATCCGTACGAATCGATGAATTTTATTCATCATGTCAAAAAAATTGAAAATAATTTGACAAAGAAAAAAACTGTAATATATTTGTACTAGTTAAATAATACAATAATATAATAGTACAATGATAAAATTTATTTTGGATCCAAAAACCGGCTCTCCTTTTTACCGACAGATCATTGACCAGATCAAGTTCGGTATTGCCACGGGAAAGCTCGCGGTGGGCGAACAATTACCTACTGTAAGATCTCTGGCTGTTGAGTTGAAAGTAAATCTCAACACAGTAGCCAAAGCATACAAGGAACTGGAAATTCAGAATATCCTTGAAACACACCAGGGCTCCGGTACTTTTATTAATCGGAGCGATGCAGGTATATCTCAAAAGGAAAAGCAAGTCAAGCTTCAGCAGATATGCCGGGAGTTTATTACTATAGCCCTGAATTATGGATTTACAATCGATGAAATAATTACCGAACTTCAAAATCATAGACACCATGAAAACTAAAATGATTACCAAAAGCTATTTCAATGCAATCTCAACTACTGTTCTTATTGTTCTTATGGCCATTTCAGCAGTTCTTTTTTACTTCGAAACCATATCACACATCGGGTTGGTTATTATGCTCATACTTTCCATTCTGATCTCATCATCTATTCAGATTGCTGATCAGTGGGAAAAGGCGGTAGTTTTGCGAATGGGAAAATACAGAGGCTTAAAAGGCCCCGGAATTTTTCTGATTATTCCGATCATTGAAAAAATTATAAATTACGTGGATCAGCGCATCAGGGTAACTGATTTTAAAGCAGAACAGACGCTTACCAAAGATACTGTTCCTGTGAATGTGGTCGCGGTCTTGTACTGGACAGTCTGGGATGTAGAAAAAGCCGCACTTGAAGTGCAGGATTATAGTGAGGCGATCGAATATGTGGCTCAAACAGGTTTACGTGATATTATCGGCAGGCATGAACTGGCCGAATTATTGCAGGACCGGGAGAAAATCGCCAAAGATCTTCAGCTTTATCTGGATGAGATCTCCAATCCATGGGGAATAACCTGTCAGAATGTCGGCATTAAGGATATAACCATACCCCAGGCATTGGCTGATGCAATGAGTAAACAGGCACAGGCAGAACGTGAAAGAAGAGCCCGAGTAATACTCGGTACAGCTGAAACTGAAATTGCAGAAAAGTTTGCCAAGGCCAGCCTGGAATACCTGAATAACCCCGTTGCACTTCAATTGCGGGCTATGAACCTGATAGGTGAAGGTCTTAAGGAAAAGAGTTCATTGATCATTGTGCCAAGTACGGCCCTTGATTCGATGAATCTCGGAGTATTGGGCGGATTATCATCACTTGGTAAATTGCAAATGAAGGATGATCTTCCTCCAAAACAGGAGAATAATTCAGATATCTAATTCAGTTCCAGGTAACTACAAACTCTGAAACGCGATCTTTACGTGCAAGAGATTGGGTAAGGTCAATCTTTATCTCTTTGCATCCGGATATCTCTAATGCCCGTTCAATCCAACCGGCCATATTATATTCTATGGCTTCATCGGGCTCATCAAAACGGGTTATATGCAGCACAACCCTGTTTTTTTCCGACTGCATGAGTTTTATCTGCGCATTGTCATAGTATGCCGCCATGATTCTGCCGGCCCGGCTAATCAAATGTCCCGGAGAACCAAACTTAACATACAATTTGTAAATTCCCGTAAGAGTTTCGTTTGCGTCAAAACGGCCAAGTTCCCAACTGGCTTTCTTCCAGTCATTTCCATAAAAAACCTGTCCTACAATCCTAAGCGGTACTGTGAGAGAGTCATTTATGGGATACCATTCATTCACCACAATATGATCCGTCATAATTGATCGTGAAGAATCAGGTAGGGCATTCAGCCATTCCTGGTAACGATCAGGATAATACTTCCTGACAAATTCCGGAGTAGTACGGATAGTCAGCCCTTTGATTTTCATAATTTAAAATTTTATGTAATTCAAAAAGAAATATTCACAAGGGTGCTATGGCCGCGAACTCTAATAATTTTCGCCAACATCAGCCTGTCTGTGTCGCGGCTATATCAAAAATATTAAGAGTTTATGAAATCCGGATGAGTATTTATTAACAATCTTAACACCTAAACTCTAAAGAATCTTCTTTGTTGGTAAGTTGATACATAATAATCAGTTAATTAAAATTGCGTTAATGAGTGAAAATATACCGGCATGGCCCGGAAAACCTTATCCACTTGGTGCCAATTATGACGGGAGGGGTGTTAATTTTTCGTTATTCTCAGAAAATGCAAGCGGTGTAGATCTCTGTCTTTTTGATAAGGCGGGAAAAGAAACCCGGATAAAAATAAAGGAATGCACGCATAAAAACTGGCATGTTTATCTGCCCGGTGTTAAACCCGGTCAGCTGTATGGATACAGAGTTTATGGTCCTTATGATCCTGGAAATGGTCACAGGTTCAACCCAAGCAAACTTCTTATTGATCCTTATGCTCGCGCAATCGACGGTGTCATAAAATGGAACGATGCCTTATACGGGTATAAAATGAAAAACCCTGATAATGACATGACTTTCAGCAAATCCGATAGCGCGCCGTTTATTCCAAAATCAGTAGTAATCGATCAGACTTTCGACTGGCGAAACGATCACTTACTTTATACCCCAATTGAGGAAACTGTAATTTATGAATTACATGTCAAAGGATTCACTCAGTTGTCGAAAAACATTCCGGCTGAATTACGCGGAAAATATGCCGGTATTTCTCACAAGGAATCAATAAAATACTTTAAATCGCTTGGAATTAATGCGGTTGAACTGATGCCGGTTCATCAGTTCGTGGTCGACAGACATTTGGTGGACAAAGGACTTACAAATTTCTGGGGTTATAATAGCATCGGGTTTTTTGCTCCCGATTACAGGTATGCTACCAATGGCAGATTGGGTGAACAGGTAATCGAATTCAAGGAAATGGTCCGCACCCTTCATGAAGCCGGAATTGAAGTGATCATGGATGTGGTTTACAATCACACAGCGGAAGGGAACCAGATGGGACCTACCCTTTGTTTCAGGGGAGTTGACAATCATTCCTATTACCGGCTCAATGAAAAAGATAAAAGATTCTATGTAGATTACACGGGAACCGGTAATACAATGAATACGGTTCATCCCACTATCCTCAGGCTTATAATGGACAGTCTCAGGTACTGGGTCACGGAAATGCATATAGATGGATTCCGGTTTGACCTTGCCACTGTACTGGCTCGTGAATTTGACGATGTGGACAAATGGGGTTCATTCTTCGATATCCTCCATCAGGATCCCATATTATCTCAGGTAAAGCTGATAGCTGAACCCTGGGATGTTGGTGAAAACGGGTTCCACGTAGGTAACTTCCCGGCAGGTTGGCTGGAATGGAACGCAAAATACCGTGATTGCATGAGGGATTTCTGGAAAGGAGAAAATGAAATGCTCGCAGAATTTGCCAACCGCTTTACCGGCAGTTCCGATTTATACCTGAATAACTGGAGAACTCCTACTGCCAGTATCAATTTTATTACGGCGCATGACGGATTTACACTGCGCGACCTGGTTTCTTACAATGAAAAGCATAATGAGGCAAACGGCGAAGACAACCGTGACGGAGAAAACAATAACCGATCGTTCAATTATGGTGTGGAAGGTCCTACCGATGACCCACAT
>DATAEX010000293.1:0-4287 GCA_036257765.1 Bacteroidales bacterium | reverse complement strand
AGCTGGGGAATTAGATATCAGGTGGTTTTATAGAACCTTCCTTTCCAGCTATATCCTGAAAAAAGTCCTGCAATCCCTATAAAAACAACAAAGAAAGGATACATCAGTGAGAATACCATATAATCGCTCACTGGTAGTTTTTTTGCCAGGTATGAATAATAACTTTTTATCAGATGAAAATCCGTTAAAGCTTTTACTGCCATTAAAAATCCAAAAAGCCAGTAATTTGCACCTGAAAAGAGCAGAATCAAAGCAGACACAATGGATAAATTAATAAGGAACACTATCAGCGCAGTAAAGATTATATCACCGTTTTTGTAATATTTACTTTTGGAGACCCATCTTACATGCTGTTCCGTAAATTGCTTTAAATTACCCGGGGCCTTCACTGTAACTACCGATTGCGACGATTTGAGAAGTGCGATTTTTTTACCCGAATTCTTCATTGAATGCAACACAAAAGTATCATCGCCCGAAATTACTGCTTCGTTCATTGCATCATTCAGGTGTTGAAATACAGATTTGCTGTATGCCAGATTAGCGCCATTGCAATATATGGGATGGCCTGATGCTGCAGCTCCCGAACCTGAGGCAACAAGACTGATGAATTCAGCCTCCGAGAAGCGGTTGAAAAACGTTTTACCGCTTTTAATATCTGCAAGTCCTATCACCATATCAGGATGGTTTTCCTGATAAAAGGTACTTATAGTGGCAAGCCATTTGGGATGCATTGTGGCATCGGCGTCAGTGGTTACAATGAGGTCATTGGATGAAGCCAGAATGCCTGTTCTGAGTGCTGACTTTTTGCCAAATGCATTTTCTGAATTAGAAATAATTCTGAAATTTGAATCAGAACCAATTGCTTGTTTTACAAGTTCATGGGAACCATCCCCGGAATGGTCATCAACAAGGATAACTTCAAATAATGCCGCGGGATATTGCTGTGCTTTTAATGAACCCAGCAGATTTTCAATATTTCCCCGTTCATTACGGAAGGCAACAATTACGGATATTGGAGTATAGATAGGTTTTTCAGGTAGAAATTCGCTTGTCACTTCCCAATTATAGCGCCATTTCTGAATTTTATATACATAAATAACAAGTATAAGCAGCGGGATAATAGTGATTGCATTCATTCGGATGAACGACTAATGCCTTGACGTCAGCCACTTATTGATCTTATCATATAATTCGTTAATGTTGACCGGCTTTGTAATGAAATCATCACAGCCGGCTTCCAGGCAACGCAAACGCTCTTCGTTAATGGCATTAGCAGTCTGTGCAATAATCGGGATCTTCGAGTTGAATTTTTTTATTTCTTCTGTTGCAGTAAGACCATTCATTTCCGGCATCTGAATATCCATAAGCACCAGATCGATGCCGGGATTATTCCTGCATATTTCGACTGCTTCACGTCCATCTGAAGCCCTGATTACATCAGCCTTGGTTTGTTTCAGGAACCCTTCAAGGAATTTATAGCTGAATTTATCGTCTTCAGCAACCAGGAAAATCTTTCCATCCCAGTTATGATGAATACGGGCATGTTTGTTTCCTGAAGTTTCCTCGATCCGCTTATTTGCGGAAACGAACGGAATTGTGAAATAGAAAGTCGATCCGACGCCAGTTTCAGATTCTGCCCACATCCGTCCTCTGAGTAATTCAACCAATCCTTTTGATATTGCCAATCCGAGACCTGATCCGCCATATTTTCTCGATGGGGAACTGTCTGCCTGCATGAATCGCTCGAAAATTACCTGAAGCTTATCAGCGGAGATTCCGATTCCTGTATCCTTTACATAAAATTTCAGCGTCTTGCTGTCCTCAAGATTATAACCAAATTCTACAAATCCGTTATGAGTAAATTTAATTGCATTCCCGACCAGGTTTGTAAGCACCTGCCTTAAGCGGATAGGATCAGTCCTGACAAAGGATTTCTCATCGGGGAACGGCTTTTTTGAGATAATTTTTACTTTCGATTTATCCTTCCGCAGGCTTCGTGTAAGAAATGTTGATTCAACCTGATCGAGCAGACTATTAAGTGAAAATTCATCCTGAAGCATGTTAACCTGTCCTGATTCGATCTTTGCAAAATCGATGATATCATCGATCAGATTAATCAGGACTTTACCGTTACTATTGATAATATTCAGGTATTTTTTCCTGTTAGCCCTGCTCAGCGAATCATCGTTAAGCATCTCAGCGAACCCGAGAATGCCGTTCATAGGTGTGCGTATCTCATGGGACATATTGGCAAGGAAAGCAGTTTTTAGTTTGTCAGATTCCTCTGCCCTGTTCTTTGCCATGATTAGCTCATGTTCAAGCTGACTTCTGTGAAGCGCCACAGAAACCTGATGCACGAACGTTTCAATAATATGCTTGAACTTGATGATACTTTTGTTCAGCGTAAGTATTGTAATGTTTCCAAGGAACTTGTTGTCGCGCGCCAGTACAATATTATAGGTTTTATGCAAATGAAGAAGTTCCTTTATTGTCTTCATAATATCAGGAACGAAAACCCCGATAGAAGATTCCATAGTTTCATCCTTAAGGGTAATCACAGTGCCTGCATTTTCAGCAGAAGCAGCCAGTGCCGATGCAGGATAAGTAAGGCCGCGGATCTGCCTGCCCAGGATTTTTTCAAGTTGCTCCCTGAACGGATCGAGTCCCGCATAGCTTTCAATTGTCATTTTGCCCTGTGATTCATCGAATGTTGAAACCAGCACTATTGCATTCTCAAGGTATGTTACCAGTTTGTCGGGAATATAGCGGAGGATTTCTTCCTTTGATGAAAGCGACAGTAACTCTAATGCTGAATTGCTGAGGAAGATAAGATTATCATGATAGACTCTTTCTTTCAATTCAGCCATTTTACGGTCGGAAATGTCCCTTGAATTAACGATGATTCCTTTAATAGCCGGATTGGTAAGCTGATTTGAAAAGATGCTTTCAACGAAGATCCACCGTTTGTTTTTATGAAGGCTCCGGTACTCTTTCTTTATTTGCTTGCCCGGATTATCCAGGGCGTCCCTGATCACTGCCTTCACCTGCCCGATGTCGTCGGGATGCACCATATCAACAAAAGGCTTATGCAACAATTCGTAAATTTCAAAATCAGAAATTTTATTCTTTTCCGAACTTTCAAAAATTATTTTTCCCTGCCTGTTTATGATCGAAATGGCATCGGATGAATTCTGCAGAAGCGCCCTGAACTGTTCTTCACGTTCATGGAGAGTTTTCTCCATTTGCGTGTTATCGGTAATTTCGCGTGAAATTCCTGCAATGCCAATTATATTTCCGTCAGCACCAAAAACGGGTGTCTTATACGTTTCAAAATTTGTATCGCCATCAAACAGTGTTTCGATCTGCTCAAAAAACTGACGCTTCCGGGTGCTTATAACCTCTTCATCCGATCTGCAAAATTCAAGCGCTTTTTCATAAGAACAAAGATCAAAATCGGATTTGCCGACTATTTCTTTGGGTTCAAGTTTGTAAGCGTCAGCAAATGCTTTATTAACATTCAGATACTTGCCATCAGTGTCTTTAAACCAGACGAGGTAAGGTAAATTATCAAGGATGGTTCGATCAAGGTCAAATACCTTATGCTTTAACATAGTCTAACACTGAAAGAGTTACTGCTTCTTGCGTCGGTTAATTTCATCGCGGATTATCGAAGCTTTCTCATAATCTTCTTCAGAAATAGCTTCATTAAGAAGATCCTTAAGTTCCTGCAGGTTATTGTTTTTAAGCTCATCGATAAAAGAAGTGTCCTGTAATTTGATATTCCTTTGAGGAGTATTGCTTTCGGAAGAAGGCTGTACAGCCGACTCTTTTTCAAAATCAAGAATAATTCCTGCTTTCTTAAGAATGTCTTCGGTAGTATAAATCGGACACTTGAAACGGAGTGCCAGTGCAATTGCATCCGAAGTCCGGGCATCAATTTCAATGATACGCTGTCCGTTATCACAGGTAAGCTTGGAATAAAATACCCCTTCCTCGAGCTTATAAACCGTAATTTCCAATAGATCAACGTTAAATGTGCGCGCAAAATTCAAAAAAAGATCGTGAGTCAGAGGCCTGGGTGGTTTCAATCCCTCGAGTTGAATTGCAATCGCCTGTGCCTCAAAACCTCCAACAATTATGGGTATTCTTCTCCGGCCATTTTCCTCAGCCAGTACCAGTGCATAAGCACCTGTCTGCGTCTGACTATAGGAAATACCAAGTACGTTGAGTTTAACTTTATTCATTGATCCCTGGTCCGGTTGTATTATTTTTTGTAGACAAATATAG
>DATAEX010000286.1:0-4291 GCA_036257765.1 Bacteroidales bacterium | reverse complement strand
GCGCTCTCAGTATTTCCCGAAAGCTTCTGGCACAGACCGAGGTAATAATAAGCTTCACCGTCTTTTGGTTTGGTGTAGTTACTGGTTATGCGATTAACTGCTGTTTGCAAATGCTGTTCTGCTTCTCCGAATATTCCTCTTTTTAAGTACAGCAATCCGAGAGCCGTATTTACCCTGTAATCCGAAGAATCTCTGCGCAGAGCTTCCTCATAATAAGCATATGGATCAAATGACGGGTTATGAAACTGCTCTAACCGGAGGCCTGTATAATACAATTCTTCAATCGAAGGAATATCTTCCGGTGACTTTGGCGGTTTTGCAACTTCAGGCATTGGTGATTCAGCCTTTTTTACAGGTTGATAGCTGATGAGTTCATTACCTTCCGATGAAAGAAGAATGATCTTAATATCCGTATCCAGACTTTCCTTCGGAACATCGATATCTTTAACAAAAGGATGAGCCGGATCGATATCAATCTGCTGTTCGAAGATCTTTTCCCCTTTAATATTCACCAAAACCCGCGCATTTTGTCTTAAGGAAGTGGTATTTAATCCTATTTTTATCTTCTCACTATCTGTACGTTCCAGGTTTACTGCCGCCTCAAGGTTAGCGTTCTTCACGCTTCCAATTGCGCGGATCGGATACCAGTATTGTTTAAGGTATTTTGATTCATAGGGTTGCAGCCAGCTATAATCAGGCTGATTATCCGAATATCCGCCGGTCATGATTTCCAGCTCTGGTCCGTCGGTTTCAGTAAGTGCCTTATCCCAGAGTTGCCCTCTTGGTCCGGTGCTCCAGGTCCAGAACTTTTTTCCCGGTGCTATATGATGATTAGAAAAGCAGATTAATCCGGCTTCTTTTCCGTGATCGTAACCGCCTACAAAATCATCCTGATAATTCCAGGCAAATATCGATGTCCATTCAGGGTGATTTTTCCACCAGCTGATATCGACGCCTTCGGAATAGTCAACGTCGTTGTACTCTTCATGTGAAAAAGGCCATCTTACGAATTCGTTTTTCCCGTGATACACTCCGAATTCAGTTGATGGCGGGAAAATAACCTGGTAATCCTCATTGGAATGAACTCCTGTATTGGCAAAATACAGAAAGGAATTTGTAAAAGGTGTTCCGTTATATGGCCTGAAGGTTACCTCAAAGTAAGATTTGCCTGGATATACGCTTATGCCTAGCATAAATTTCATCCGGTGCCGTATCTCCAGTTCACTGATCCATAAGGTCGCGCTTTCGTCACTGTTTTCCTGCATGATATAATTTACCGGCATAAAAGCAGTAGCCCTGTGATGATGCGGAAAGTTCCATTCAATACCTCCCGAGATCCAGGCACCCAGCATACCAATGAGCCCGGGTTTAATCACGTGCTGCCTGTAGATATAATCATAATTATTTGTCTTGTCCATTGCCCCGAACAATCTACCCCCGATCTCCGGCAGGAGGTTGATTTTTATATATTCATTCTCAAGGAAAACCATATTGTAATCCTTGATCACCCGGGTATCGGAAAGGCTTTCATAAATAGGGTAAGGGTAAACTCTACCCTGCGCACCCTGGTAAGCTCTTCCGTCATAGAATCGCGGATTCGGATCCGGCGGATCTACAAGATAGGTAGGAAGAGGAATCCTCTCCACCCGTATACTTACCTTTTGATCCTTATCGGAAACTGACTGGCCCATGCTGCAAAGAGGAATGGTTAGCAGCAGTATAAAACCAAACCATACATTTCTGATCATAGTGCAGTTATTTAATGATACTTAAGAGCAACTCAGGGATGGCTCCACAAAAGCTCCATTGTCAGTCCTCCTGCCTGTTCAAGATCGATATATTCATACCTGCCCGAACCCGCTTCGCCCTCCTTACCCCAGGTACCCCCCATGGAAACGACAAATCCTCTGGAGGTATAATCTGCCAGCACTTTATCCATGTCATCCACTGTAAAGGCAAGATGATGAATTCCCTCTCCATGCTTTCTGATATGATCGTCATATACAATGGGCAGTTTCACCGGTATGCACCATTCATAGGCCACAGATCCGTGTCTTTGCCAGCCTTGAATGAGGTCGTGATCAACCGACCTGCCGTAATAATGCTTATTCCCCAGATCAGGATGATTGATCTGAAATTCGGGCTGGCCGACCTTATGCCAGAATGCTGAAACCGGCTCAGGTTGCCTGATAGCAAATGCATATTGGTTAATTTTCATTTGATTGCGGTTCACCGGTGAAAGCTCCTGCATCATTTTCACGTCTTCATCGCCAACGGTGAGGCCCAGATAATATTTACCCTCTTTCTGTGTATCGAGCAGAACAAAATGAAGATCTCCCCTGCGAGTTTTAATAGTAATCTCCTCCTTAATTTCTATTCCAAGCCGGGACAAACGGTCTAATTCCCCCAAAAGAGCTTCCTTGTTATCTAACCTGTGCACAAGGCTCATTGCACCATTCCCATAAGAGTTGCGGAATTCCGAAAAAACTGATGCCTCTCCCGATGGTTGGATCCAGGTAATGTGGGCTCCACCGAGATTCGCTTTGGCTAATTTAAGTGCAACCACTTTCCCTGCCCTCTTCAGATGGGCATCCACAGTACCAAGGTCCATGACCTGCGTAAAACCCAGGATTGCCCATTGAGCAATTATATTATCCAGGTCGTCCACCACCCACAACACCTGGTCGACGCGTTTGCTGTATTCAGGTATCTCCTGTGAACAAATTTCAAAAGAAAATGCACAGAGAATCAAAAAGAAAGGAATGACCGGTTTCATATTCAGGGTGGTTGTTTATGTTTTAATTATTAGATCATGATTGAGGAAATTATTTGTCATTCATTCGGATGTCATACATATGTGCTCCTATTTCTCTCGACCGTGTGATCATTTCATGCTGCGGTACATCGCCGACTGTCAGGAACCCCGCCTGGTAGTTTTCCCCATCGCCCCTGCCTGCCACAGATTGATCGACCAGCTGAAACCAGTGAGCTCCGACTATATAAGGATTCTTCAGTGCACTGGTCAGATAATATCCGAAAAGTTCGGCCCGTTCATTCTGATCTGCGGCATACCTTAATCCAGGCTGCAGCAGTCCAGTTTCGAGACTGCCGAAATGATACTCTCCGATGATGATCGGGTAATCGCCGGCACTGGGAGGTGTCAGTTCGGAACAAGAATAACGGTAACGGTTAAAACTTACCACATCACAATATTTTGCGGCAATTTCGATAATGGTATTAAGGCTTGTATCCTCCGGATATAAATGAAAATCCATCCGGCAACCAAGATATAAAAGATCAGGGGCAATATTCCTTACAGCATCCCGGCAGGTGGAGTAATATTTGGTGGCAAACAGATCCATAAATTGCTTTATGTCATCTGTCGCACCCGGAATATATTCCTGGTTTGTCATGAACTGATCCCAGCTGTCAAAATTGACCTTCCAGGATTGATTCAGCTTCTCAATTGAAGAGTATTTGCCGGTCAGCATTTTTTGGAAAGCGCGTTTTGCCGGCTGTGAAGGGGGTGCTGTCAAAATCTGTGCACCTATTTTGGAAGCCCATTTTACTCCCCATTTTAATTCATTATCGATAAAAACGCCTATGCACCAGGGATCATTAAGTTCCTCACTGCTTAAAGCAAGGGTTTTCTGTAAGTCGTCTCTGTATCCCGGAAGATAGGGGTCTGATATCTCCCCTGTTTTTTTAGTATATGCGGTAAGCACATAAGGGGTTTTACGCTTCAGGTAAATTTCCCGGTCTGACCAGTTGCCTATCGTATTGAAGCCCCAGCTCAGCATCCGTTGATGGATATTTTCATTACTAATCGTTTTCCACTGATCGCCAAATTTTCTGTAAAGATTTAGTGCATGAAAGCTCAGGTGCTTTATTGTATCTTCACCCTCGCCCGTGATATAATACAGTTGGGCTTCAGCGCTTCCGTATGATGGAAGATAATCGAAGTAACCCTCCCTGCCTGTAATACGGGTTTGGCTTTGCCGCCCAAGTTCAACGCAATCAAAGCCATTCGACCAGAAAAGTTTACCCTCGGGATCAACGAACCACCATTTGCCCTGGTATTTTTCAACCCTGAATCTTCCCGTAGCACCCAACCGGGGACCGGTTTCCCATCCGCCATATTTATTCCAGGCCGGTGGTCCGGCATGTGTTGCAAGATCGGCCTTCTCCTTTTCCAGGTGATCCAGCAGGTCCGCCTCATTATGTATCTTATCGGGCCATTCACCGTTTTTTAACTGGCCAAACCGGTCAACAAAGGGATAGAATTTTTTTG
>DATAEX010000247.1:0-4765 GCA_036257765.1 Bacteroidales bacterium | reverse complement strand
ATGGTAAATGTTGCAATCAGCAATAAAAGAAGAGAGACAGGCACCAGGCTTCGTCTCAAATTATCAAAAAGTTTCCACCAGGAAAGGCCTGATAAGGGGTTCCACTGTGAATTCCCATCAGATAGCGGAACCACGGGCATCAGCCATGGGAGTAATTGCCAGTCGCCTCTGATCCATCGATGCCGGCGTTTTACATCCGACAGATATTCCGACGGATATTCCTCAAATAACAGAATATCACTCAGCAGACCTGAGCGTGTGTAGCAGCCTTCCAGCAGATCATGGCTCAAAATCCGGTTTTCCGGGAAACGATCTCCCAAAACCTGCTCGAAAACGTTTACATCGTAAATTCCCTTACCAATAAAGGAACCTTCGTTAAACAGATCCTGATAGACATCTGAAATTGCCCTGGTATAGGGATCAATTCCGGGTTCGTTACCAAATAGTTTTGCATACAGCGATTTGTTGGTACCGGGAAGACTCACTGCCACTCTGGGCTGTAAAATGCCATATCCTGATGAAACAATCTTTTTTTTGGTGTCAAATACCGGCTTATTTAATGGATGTGACATAGTGGCGATCATTTGCCGGGCCGAATCGCGAGGTAATTCCGTATCTGTATCCAGCGTAATGACATATTTAACTCTTGTGAGGGATGTCGTGTTACCTATGACCACTGAAAACTTTCCATATCCCTTTCCTTTAATTAACTTGTTTAGATCTGCCAGTTTGCCTCTTTTCCGTTCGTAACCCATCCAGGTTTTATCTTTCGGATTAAAAATTCGTGGCCTGTGAAAGAAATAGAAAAATGTCTCCCCATCAATCCTGTATTTTTTATTGAGTTCCACGATTTTATTTCGTGCAAAATCAATAAGAGAACTATCTTCAGGGATGTTTTCTTTATCTGCATCCAGAAAATCAGTTAATAGCCCGAAAAGAAGATTTTTGTCCTGATTAGCCAGAAATCTGACCTCAAGATCTTCGACCAAATCCTCAATTTGCGTTTCTGAAATGAGCATTGAAGGAACCACCACCAGTGTACGAGATTCTGATGGAATTCCGTCAGAGAGATCAAGACGGGGAAGCAGTTTAGGCAAAGCAAACATTGTTGTCAGCCAGTTTATCAATGAAACAGAAAGATGACTGACTGATAATGCAAGAATAAGATATAAGAATCCGTTTAGCCAGGCCGGGAATCCGTTGTATCGTATACTTCCGGAAAGTCCCCATACAAATAATGCAGTAAAAAGAACAATGGAGCCAATATAAAATAATTTTGGCCATGTAATAATTAACTGTCTGATTTTCTGTGGAAACGATTTGCGTCGTTTAACATTTCGCTCCAGAATTTTTAAGCCCTTATCCACAAGATAATATCCGACGTGCGCTGTACGATCGGCAGCATGCTTTACTTTTCTGGCATTAACAGCCAGGTGGATTGCTTCATTAGCAATTTCGGTTTCAGAAAAATAACTGTGTTTTGATATACTTTCGATAATATGCCTGTATTGATCACGCGTCTGAAAATCCATCTTATGATAAATCTCGGCAGGGTCAGTTCGTAAGATAGTGTCTATGATACTGATCTCTTCTACGAAGTCCTTCCAGTTCAAGGCCCCGAGAAAACGTAAACTGGCGATGCAGTTGCTGATTGAAACCTGATCTGCCGCCAATTGCTGATTACCGATTTGTATTAGTTGGGCGATGGTTTGATTTTCCTGTGAAAGACGTTGCTCTATCCAGGTTACAGGCAAAGCGAGAGCTGAACTTTGTCCCTGGAGGCGTCGCGTAAAACCGGAAACGAAAGGTGGAGTCATGGGAGGATTGGAACGTGCCATGTCGGCAGCAACCAGTATAAGACTTTTCGGATCCTTTTCAAGAATGTCTATCATCTGTTCGGCCCAGAAATCAGCAAGGTTCCTGTCGATCCGCCCTAGTGCCACATTATATGCCACCCTTCTCAGATTTTCGATAAGCGCTAACCGTAACATAATGGGTATTGCCCATAATTCGCCTATTTTCAAAGGAGTTACGGTTTGATAAGCTTTGACGAATCGTCTCAGGGTCTCGGTATCCAGTCGTCCGTCACCATGAGAAATAATTTCCTTTGCTATGTCATACACTCTGGGAAGGCCCGCTGAAGGCCCGTTAGCAAGTCTCGGCAGTTCTTCGCTATAACCTTTTGGCAAATGCATTCTTGCCAGTCGTATATGGTCTTCGATAAGATAAAAATTATCAAGCAGCCATTCCCCGGCAGGTGTTATCTGATGATTCGCCCTTAATGACTCGAGTATCAGATGATGTACATCGGAAAGGATTTCTTCATTTTCATTTAACCTGCTCAGAAGGTCCTTCACGGGTCTGGCAAATTGTCCTATAGAATATCTGGCTGCCAGAGCCCTGCCATGTTGTTCCATTTGTTCTACATTGAACAATTCCGCTCTTAACGGGGGGTCACCGGCCACAGATTTAAAGGTCGGATCTATTTCCCTGAGATGGGCTTTAAGCCGACTCATCGAATCTTTCTTTCGAGTGTTGTTTGAATCTTTTTTACGAGTAATCGCTGATTTCATAAATCCCATGTGGTAGATAAGCAATGAGGTTCATTGCATAAACGGATAGCAAAGATTAAACAATAAACCAGTTTGAAAGTTGCCGTCATTCGTGAACACAATCTTTCCCTACTATTCCGGCATAGTATGAAACAAACAAGCTTTCCGACTGTTTATGCGATGCAGGAGACGTTGCATATAAAAATGCATGCGCCTGCCTGTGATAAGCAATACAATTTATCACCAATCAATCTTGAGATATGAGACCTATTTGGACTGGTTCAATCGGGTTTGGACTTGTGAATATTCCGGTTCAAATTTATACAGCAATTGAATCTACAAAGATCGAACTGGATATGCTTGATAAGACTGATAATGCAAATATACGTTATCTGCGTGTTAACGAGAACACGGGGAAAGAGGTTAAATGGGAAAATATAGTAAAGGGATATAAGTATGAGGACCGCTATATCATCCTTGAAGACGAAGATTTTGAAGCAGCAAATGCAAAGAAGAACAAAATGATCGAAATAACAGATTTTGTAAAAATCGAAGAAATTGATCAGATCTTTTATGAGAATGCCTATTTCCTGGAACCTGATAAAAGCGGGAAGAAAGCATACCTGTTGCTCAAAGAGGCGCTTTTACAGACTGGCAAGGTAGGTGTTGCAACTTTTGTTATGAGGAACAAGGAGAACCTTGCTGTTCTGAGACCGAAGGATAAAATGATTATGCTTCACCGGCTTCACTTTGCCCACGAAATCAGAAAGCCTGATGAACTTGATTTGCCTGAGAAATCCGACATAAAAGGGAAAGAGCTGCAAATGGCAGTCAATTTGATTGATCAGACCAGCGGTGAATTTGACATTAACCAGTATAAAGATACTTATGTGGATGAGATCATGAAGATCATTGAGCGCAAAGCTAAAGGCATAAAGAAGATCACACCCAAGTTTAAGGTAGTACATTCAAAATCCCAGGATCTTATGGAACAGCTGAAAGCCAGTCTGGAAATGAAGAGAAAGAAGGCGTCATAGTACTTTTGATAAATTTCATAAGGTTTGAAATGGTTGACAATTTAAACAAATAGTTTCTCGCCCCGACGCTGTAAATAGCCCTGCAGCCAGCAGTCTGTAGTACAGCCTTAACTACAGCCTGTTCCTACGAGTAAAACTTTCCCCCCTTTGTGGATTTTTTTCAATGTAAAAACGATTTTATCTTTCGTATCTATTTATCTATCTGCTATTTATTAAAATGGTACAGTTTTACCTATCAATACTGGTACTAACTAAAAATTAAAAAATTATGGAAGCACAATCAGATATTATGAAGGATTCATTATTGCATCAATTCCTGATAGACGGCCTCAAGGACATTTATTGGGCTGAAAATAAGCTGCTTAAGGCAATACCTAAAATGCAACAGGAAGCGACTACTGTACAACTCGAAAAGACATTAGGTGAACATCTGGAAATTACCAGGGAGCAGATATTAAGGCTTGATCAGATATTCGATAAACTGGGTGTCAAAGCCTCAGGAAAGAAATGTGAAGGTATGCAGGGTCTTATTGAAGAAGGTGAGGATATTATCGATGAGACCGAAGAAGGATCAGTTACAAGGGATGTAGGTATCATTGTTTCAGCACAGAAAATTGATCATTATGAAATTGCAGCTTATGGTGGACTTGCTCAACTAGCCCGTACGATGGGACATGATGACGTAGCTGAATTACTTGATCAAACCCTTCAGGAAGAAAAAGAGGCTGACAGGCTTCTGACCGAAATCGCTGAAAACGATATTAATTATGAAGCAAGCACTGAAACAAAATAAGTTTCAGCATTATGAAGTATTAACTAAAAAATAAAAATCATGAGCACTGATAAAATTGTTAAAGGCAATTGGAATCAATTGAAAGGAAAACTCAAACAGAAGTTTGCAAATCTTACAGACGACGATCTTCTTTACGTTGAAGGTAAAGAAGATGAATTGTTCGGAAGATTGCAGAAAAAGTTAGGGAAATCCGACAGGGAAGTGCGTGAGATGTTACGCAATCTTTAATCTTTGATTCCGGTTATGAACGCTTACCGTTAACTGGCATTTAATTTAAATAACCAAACTTAGCAGATATGAAACAATTAATGCTGATGAGTGCCTTTTTGTTTTTCGTGGCACTAGGTGTAAAAGGACAGGATGATCGCACTGTGGTTACCAGC
>DATAEX010000244.1:0-4241 GCA_036257765.1 Bacteroidales bacterium | reverse complement strand
TCTTTTGTTTAAAAGTGTCAGTCCTGCATTGTCAAGCAGATTATCACGAACTTTATTTAAAATATCTATAAAATTTTTATCCTGCTGACGGTATATGCGTTTTAGCTCAATAGTTACATAATCGGTATTTTTTAAGGCCATACTCCCGAAAAAGAAAGGTGTATCATAATACTCGCTGAGGATCTCCCACTCCTCTTTTTTGGCAACCGGCGAAAGTTGTTGTATATCGCCTATCATCAATAACTGGACGCCTCCAAATGGCTGAGTCCGGTCTTTGAATTTTCTCAGTACAAGATCGATGGCATCAAGCAAATCGGCTCGTACCATACTTATTTCGTCAATAATTAGCAGGCCAAGGCTTCTGATAATATTAAGCTTTTCACGGCTCATTTTAAAGGAAGACGATTCGATGGCAGAGGGAATCGGTGTCTTCAGGTATTGAGTGGGAATGTGCGGATGGAAGGGCAGCTGGAAAAAGGAATGAATGGTTACTCCGCCTGCATTTATTGCTGCCACGCCGGTAGGAGCAAGAACGATCATCCGTTTTGAAAGCTTTTCCCTCAATCGATGGAGAAACGTTGTTTTGCCTGTACCTGCTTTACCGGTAAGGAATATGTTCCGGTTGGTAAATTGTACAAACTCAAAAGCCAGATTTAATTCAGGGTTACCTTCAGATGACATTATAATTTGAAAGTTAGATAATTTGAAATTGATAATGAAAAGACATCTGATTCAGATTTCTTTTTCGAAGTTGCAACAATTTTTGATAGAAGATCAAACTGAAAGCTCAGATTAATAATTTGATTTTCTTTATTAATATTTCATTGTTCAACTTTAGGTTTATTCACTATAATCCTGAAATGTAACCTTAAAGTATAACAATAATTTTCAAGTTAACTCATTTTCAGATTACTACGTTTTAAATCGTCAGATTTTAATTAGAATAACCTAAACTAGTTTTAATTGTTATTCCAAAAAACCTGATCATATGAAAACGAAGGCCCTCATTTTCCTTTTACCTGGTATTGTTTTCAATTGCTGTAAGGAAGACGATGATGATCGCATCCCTGACGAGAACTATAATCCTGTCATAGCCCCTGCCAATTTTTCGGATGAGATTACAAATCCTTATTTTCCTATGGTTCCGGGAAGTGTTCTTAGTTACAGGGCTAATACTGATGAAGGTGTTGAAGATGTTGTGATAACTGTGCTTTCTGAAAAGAAAACTGTTGCAGGCGTTGAGTGTAGTATTGTTAGAGATGTTGTCAGTCTTAATGGCCAGGTTATTGAAGATACATATGATTGGTTTGCCCAGGACCTTCAGGGGAACGTCTGGTATTTTGGTGAAGATGTAAGCAACTATGAAAACGGTGTATTGCAGGATAAGGAGGGATCTTTTGAGGCAGGTGTCGATAATGCAAAGCCAGGTATAATAATGTTGGCGTTTCCTGTTCTTGAATTGCCCTATCGTCAGGAATATTCATTCGGCGTAGCAGAAGACTGGGGTAAAGTAGTAGCAGTTAATCAATCTGTTACGACTCCTGCAGGTACTTTTTCAGAATGTATTAAAA
Source organism: Bacteroidales bacterium (assembly GCA_036257765.1). GTDB lineage: Bacteria > Bacteroidota > Bacteroidia > Bacteroidales > UBA10428 > UBA5072. The sequence goes on along the minus strand of DATAEX010000244.1, from coordinate 2,670 downwards.
CAGCCGACTGGAATGCTCTGGAGCCTGATGCTCCGTTGGAATATAAATATTATGCTCCGGATATCGGTATGGTGAAGGAAGAAGTGGACGGGACAGACGAGGTTCTGGAATTGATATCGATAGAGAATTAGGCTTTATGCCCTTGCGGGGGGCCCTTCAGGGGTGTTGTCAGGGGTGTTGTTCGTTTTGATCCTGTAATTCCCGGGAGTTATTCCGGTTTTTTCCTTGAACAGTTTGCTGAAATAAAATACGGAGCAGAAACCCAGGTTAAAGGAGATCTCTTTTATACTCAGATCGCTGTTAGCCAGCAAATAAAGAGCCTGTTTCATACGAAGTGAAGTGTGATATTGCATGGGTGAGAGACCTGTGTATTTCTTGAATGCCTTGCGAAAAACGGAGTAATTTACATTCAGATCTTCTGCCAATTGTTCAATATTCATGTTTGCTGATAAATTGTCACGGATGATCAGACAAGCTTTCTGCACGGTTTTCCCTATTACATTCTGAAAATCCTCATTTTTCTTCAGCGAGATGATCTGTCCCAGGATGTATATGACCAATCCTGAGCAGACCTGATGATATCCTGGTTTCTCTGATTTTGCGTGATTAAAAACTTCATGAAATACATTGATGACATTTTCATGAAAACCGATTTGCAAAACAGGCGATTCATTCAGGATCGCCGATGATTTTATCATTGAATCTGCCGTAACGCCGTTAAATCCGATATAATGTTCAGTCCATCCCGTTCCCTTTAAAGGTTTATAACGATGCCAGAGATTTGGCTTAATAAGGATAACCGATCCTTCGCGCACAGGATATCGGCCATTCCTTGTATCCATTATGCCTTCACCCTGTGTTATATAATTTATCTGATATTCATGAAGGATCCGGCCTTTCGACCAGTTAAAATTATAACCTGCCGGATGACCTTCAGGAGGATATGTGCTTTCGGGTTCCACCCGTGCATGACCTGCTACGGTAAGATAAATGCCCCAATTTTTATCATCAGGGTTGTGCGCCAGATAGTTGAAATTATCAGGCATCATATATCATTTTATATAAATAATATACCATATTGTATATTGAATACGCAATGAATGAATGATATATTTGAATGAGCGTAATGCCAATTTACTAATTATTCTAAGATTTAAAAATTTAAATATTGAATCAGCGACGTCGATCCTAAGAAAAATGTGGTTTGTTCTAAACTATAAAAACTCAGAAACCGAAAAATATGAAAAAGGAAAACATTTTAAAGGCATACACACATGCCAAAGAGGAGTATGCTACGCTGGGTGTGGACACGGATGATGCAATAAAAAAACTGGACGGAATAAAGATCAGCCTTCATTGCTGGCAAACCGATGATGTAGGCGGATTTGAAACTCCCGATGCAGTCCTTGGCGGAGGTGGTATTCAGGCGACAGGAAATTATCCCGGTAAAGCCCGGACAATTGACCAACTGAGGCAGGATATAGAGAAAGTAATGACCATGCTTCCGGGAAAACAGCGTCTTAATCTGCATGCCATTTACGGAGATTTCAAAGGGGAAAAAACAGACAGGGATCAGATCGAAGTCCGTCATTTTCAAAGCTGGATCAACTGGGCTAAAATGCTTGGCATAGGATTGGATTTCAACCCCACATGTTTTTCACATCCCTACGCAAATGACGGATTCACTTTGGCAAGCAAAAATGAAAAGTACAGAAAGTTCTGGATCGAGCATGTGAAACGCACAAGGGCTATTGCAGCGGAAATGGGAAAACAGCTGGGAACACCTGCGGTAAATAATGTGTGGATACCCGATGGTTCAAAAGATTCTCCTGTTGACCGTTATACTCATCGTGCCCTCCTTAAAAAGTCACTTGACGAGATTTTTGCGACGGAATATCCGAAACAGCATCTTAAAGATGCTATTGAAAGCAAGCTATTTGGTATTGGTTCAGAATCAATGGTCGTGGGGTCGCTGGAGTTCTATCTTGGTTATGCCATAAAGAACAATAAGCTCATATGCCTGGATAACGGGCATTATCATCCTACTGAACAGGTAGGGGATAAGATCTCCTCCATTCTTTTATATGTAGATGAGTTATTGCTTCACGTTACAAGAGGTGTAAGATGGGACAGCGATCATGTGGTAACATTCAATGATGAAATTCAATTGATAGCCAATGAGGTTGTCCGCTGTAAGGCACTGAACAGGGTAAACATCGGCCTGGATTATTTCGATGCCAGTCTGAACCGCATAGGCGCGTATGTTGTTGGAACACGTGCTGCCCAGCTCGCTTTTCTGAATGCCCTTCTCGAACCCTTTGAAACACTGAAAAAGTACGAGGAAGCGGGCCAGAACTTCGAAAGACTTGCATTGTTGGAGATCATGAAAACTAAACCATTGGGAGCAGTATATGATTATTACTGTCTCAGTAACGATGTTCCGGTGGCTCAGGATTACATTCCCGAGATACAGAAATATGAAAAGGAGGTATTGAGTAAGAGATAGATTGTCTTCTAAGTCTGCTAAGTCTTCTAAGTCTTCTAAGTCAAGACCAGAAGACCAGAAGACCAGAAGACCAGAAGACCAGAAGACCAGAAGACCAGAAGACCAGAAGACCAGAAGACCAGAAGACCAGAAGACCAGCAGACCAGAAGACCAGCAGACCAGCA
>DATAEX010000241.1:0-7009 GCA_036257765.1 Bacteroidales bacterium | reverse complement strand
ACTGGTATATGGTTCTGAATCTGCTTCAAACCTTAGAGGCCGCCCGATTCCTGAGGAAAATGCGCTGATAGGGAATGCTACTCCCGATTGGACCGGAAGTTTTTCTACAGGTGTAACATATAAGAGATTATCTGCCAGAGTGCTGCTTGACGCAAAAATTGGCGGCGATATGTTCTCTGCAACCTATCTTAAAGGGACTGTATGGGGTACGTTTAAAAATTCACTTCCTGGCCGTGAATCCTATTACATCCACAATTATGTGTATGGCGAAGATCAGACTCTTGGCGAACTCCAGGGAGGAATTCTGCTTAGTGACGCCTATACAGCAGATGGACTGAGGAATACATATTATATCCATCCGAACAACTGGTATCTTGCCGATCGCGATCTGATCCAGGAATTGTCGTTTTTCGATGCATCCTATGTCAAGTTGCGTGAGGTAGTTCTGTCGTATAGATTTCCTGAAACCTTACTTAGAGGAACATTCGTAAGAAACGCATCAATAGGCGTTTTCGGACGAAATCTGGCAATTCTTTATCGTAATACACCAAGGGGACTTGATCCGGAGGCCAGTACCAATGCAGGTAACGGGCAGGGTATTGAATTCGGATCGCTGCCGCCTATGGGAACTTTCGGTGTCAACCTTAATGTGGAATTTTAATAACATAAAAATGAAAAACAGTATCATCTTTATAATATTCGGACTGTTTCTGACAATTTCCTGCACAAAGGATTTCGATGAGATCAATACTAATCCAAACGTGGCAGAAACAGTGGACCCCGATTTTCTGTTCCCCACTTCTGTTCTGAACACAGCCACTTTACTGCTCGACATGGAGTATGAGGCAGGATGGACTTATGGGATGTATTGGACAGAAAGCGGTGGCGCATTTGTGAATTTTGGAACCGTAGATATAACCGTGCAGGGATGGTGGAGGAGATTTTATATTCGTACACTTGCCGGCCTTTCTAAAATACAGCAGATGTATGAAACCGACCCAACTTATAAAAACAGGGTTCTCATCTCTAAAATATGGGAATCCTATATATACTCACAGATGGTTTCGTACTGGGGGCCCATCCCATTCACTGATGCAATAAACGAACAAGTTACTTCAGTCTACGACGATGAAACCACCATTTATCATACGCTTATAAACGATCTCATTGCCTGTTCCGATTCGATTGATTTGTCCGGTGACACATATATGACCACTGCTGATCTGATATATGAAGGCGACCTGGTAAAGTGGAAGAAGTTTGCACGCTCTCTTGCTTTAAGGTTGGCCATGCAGATAATGCACAATGACAGTGAATTTGCGGGTCCTGTTCTCACAGAATTATTATCAGCTCCTGATGAACTTATTTCTTCAAATGCTGATAACGCTATATTCCAGTGGTATCCTGGTTCAGAATCATGGAATCCTCTTTACCAGAGGTTTGAATATAGTCCTGGTGATCGCAAGGTAAACATAAGCGAATTCCTGTATCTCCATCTTGAGCCTTATGCGGATCCCCGATTATCCGTATATGCAGAAGCAGCTGCTGCCAATGGTGAGTATTCCGGCCGGCCTATTACCAAATCAAGCCTGCCTCCGGGACTCGTTCTTCCATCAAATCCCCATTCAAGTATGAATGATAATGATTACTCAAAGCCCGGCGAACTCTGGTTCAAGGAAGACGGATTCCTTTCATTATTACTTTATCCCGAAATATGTTTCCTGAGAGCTGAAGCTGCATATCTTGGTCTTTCCGGAGAAACAGCGAGAACATTGTATTATGCCGGAATCGATGCTTCGATGCTGATGTTAGGCAAGGAAGCAAAAGCCGAACAATATAAAGCAGTCAATGGTGTTATGTGGGGAACATTCGGAGCTGGTGCATCGAACAGCTGGCTTTCTGATACATATCCTGAATATGAAATTAGCAGTGAAATTAAAAATCCCTATAAGCAGATCATTATTCAATCGTGGCTTGCAATGTATCCCCGCGGACTCGATGCATGGACACTTTTCAGAAGAACTGGAATAGTGGATATGCCGGTAATTTACTCTGCCGATCCTTCGAATACGGAAATTCCAACATTTGCCCCGGTTCCTGAACGCTTAAAGTATCCCACTGAGGAAATGGTTTACAACAATACCGGTTATAACCAGGGCGTATCATTTCTCGGGAACGGTGATTATATGTATACACCGCTGGTGTTCAGTGCAAATAAATAAGGCATCCTTTATAAAATCAACAAAATGAAAATGAAAATAACTTTTCAGATAATGATCACTCTCTTTCTTGCTGCAATAACTTTCAATTCATGCAAGGAGGATGATCTCCAGGAAAAAATGCTCACACCCTGGAAAGCACCGGAAACAGAACTGACCGAAGATGTCCTGATCGGGGCATTCTACGACTTCCAGTTCAACGATACCAACTGGCTTGACATTGATGCATTGTATCTTCCGGAATTAGGCAAATACCATTCGCTGAATTCCGCGGTGATACAACAGCATATCGAATGGTCGGTTGAATCAGGAATCGACTTCTGGGTATGTCCTCACGGTCAATTCACTGACAGTATTATAGTCAATGTTCTTGCCGGAATAAGCGGTTTTGATAATATCAGTCTGGCTATGGAAATGAGTTTTTCATCAGGATCAACACCAGCTGACCTGACTGATTCCGCCAGCATTCAACGCATAATTCAGGATATGCAGACGATGTCCGGATTGTTTGAACTGCCCAATTACCTCAAGGTCGACAATAAGCCGGTTGTTGTTTTGCAGAGTGTATACAATTACGAACCCCAGCCACTTGCTGATGACATTACTGACGAACGCGTAGATGCCATGTCACAGTTGCGTTCTGCTTTAAAAGACAGCACAGGGTATGATTTTTATTTTATAGGGAATTATGTGGGATGGTTTCCTCCCGACCGTTTCGAAGAATACCCGCAAGCCTTTGATGCGTTGACTTCTAACATGATGTCGAATCGCAAAGCATTGACCAATTTCCTGAACGAAAACATAGATCTGTCATGGGAACATTGGAAATCATTTCTCGAGGACAGGTCAGTTGCTTTTGCTCCATCAATTTTTCCAGGAAGGAATGATACAGTGATTTCAACCTCACGTGCCGATGTATTACCAAGAACCGCGGAGTTTTTTACCGGACAGTGCAAACTGGCAAAATACTACATGGACGAAAACCTGCGGATCATTCTGATCAATTCTTTTAACGATTGGCATTCAGGGACACAGGTTGAACCTGCCGATAATTATGGCGCAACTTACATGGATATTATTAAAGATGAATTTTCAGTGAATTAAAACTAACCCAAAACCAAGGTGAATTACCATATAACTAAACAAATTATTATGAGAAAACTTTCACTATTATTTCTGCTTATGCTACTGCTTGTGCCACTTGCCCGAGGGCAGGTTACAATTGGCACAACAGATTACGGTTCTGATCTGCAGGGGGCAATAAATGCCTCTGCGGACAACGACATCATTAAAATCACAGGCACATTGAATATCAGCGGTAATCTTGATATAGGCCTGGGTGCTAATACACTTACAATCAGCGGCGAATCCGATGCCAATGTGGTTTTCAGCGGAGGCGGCCGGTTTATATTTGAACAAGGCAAAAACCGAACTTTTGAGAACATTGTGATCGACGGTGATTCCACAGCCGATCGCGGTGCAGTGTTCAAAATGGCAAATGTTGCGAATCTCACACTCGAAGGTGTAACCGTAAGAGGTGGGCGCTCGAATTCACACGGGGGAGCAATTGCCAACTCGGGTTCTGTGGTTATCGCGCGGAACAGCGTATTTACCGATAACCGAAGTGCGCTTAGTGGCGGAGCCATTTTTACCGAAGGGAACGGAACAGTATCCCTTTACAATTCAAAGTTCATAAATAACTGGTGTGCTGCCTTTGCCGAAGGTGCAGATGGTAAAGGTGCAGCAATTGCTATGGTCGGATCCAACACCCCTGGTCTTTATGCCGAAGGTTGTTTATTCCTTCAGAATAATTCGAGGAACCACGGCGGCGTTTTCATTTTTGAAAACTCCACCGGATTGCTCGTCAATTGCACGCTCACTAAAAACCGGACATCGAATGCCGGTGGCGTAGCTTTCCTTTGGGGACCTGTTTCGCTGCGTTTTGTAAACAGCACCCTGGCATATAATACAGCGGCCGGTAACACAAACAGTCCTTGTATTAAAAACATACATAATACCAATACTCTTGTATTCGATAATTGTATCCTGTATGAGAACAGGGATGAGAATGGTGCAGGAAACGAACTAGATATTCAGTCGGACGTTGCTCACACTATTACAGTAAACAATTCTGTCCTGAGCGGGTACAGTACAAATCTTACCATCAACGGTTCAGGTAATATTACCGGTGTTGACATCATTAACCTTGGTTTAAGCAATGATGTAAATGCCGAAGGCGTTCTGGCAATTTCACCTGGCAGTCAGGCAATTAACCTCGGTGATGCAGATTATCTTGCAGATTTAAGCATCACCACCGACCAGACTGGTAAAACCAGGAATTTTGCAGGAGGTAAGGTAGATGCCGGCGCCTTTGAAGCGAACGGATCAGAAGGAGCCGGATATGTAACACTTAACGGAACCAGCTATGGTACCGATTTTGGCGGGGCTATGATCGCCTCTGTCGATGGTGATACAGTAAAAGTATTTGGCCTGATTGAAGTCACATCATCTAAAAATATAGATGCCGGTGGAAATAAGGTGGTTGTTAAGGGTTACAATGGTGCAACCTTTAAATTTACCAGCACAGGCGCAGCCGGCACTGGTTCGCGCTTTAACTGGGCTACCAATGTTGGTTTTGAAAGAACTTTCAGGGATATTGATTTTATCGGGGATCCCAACGGCCAAACCGATGCCGGGGCAATTATGAATATGACAAAAGCCGGTACGCTGATTCTTGAAAATGTTACAATGTCGGATGGCGTGTCTACGGCTTCACACGGTGGAGCTGTCAGAATTACCGGTAACGGTGCGGTGTTGCAAGCTAACAATTGCCAGTTTATAGGGAATAAAGCATGGAAAAATGGTGGTGCAATTTACTTAAACAATAGTGCTTCCGCCATTGTAAAAAACTCAAAGTTCATCAGGAATCAGGCGGCACTTATGCTGACCGATGGTAAAGGAGGGGCAATCGGAGTTAATGGATCGCCGGTTTCCGGACTTTGGGTGGAAAATTGCTCTTTTGAGGGTAACAGGTCATTTAATCACGGAGGTGTTTTCCTGATTGAAAATTCAAAAGCCACTATAATCAATTCCACGATGTATAGTGATACTGCAAAGGTATCAGGTGGCATTGCATTTATATGGGCTACCTCCAATGTTAATTTTATTAATAATACAGTTGCATATAACGTAACGCTCGGTTCACAGAACGACGGTGCGGGCCTCAGGATTATGCAGGCTGTAAATACGGTTGCGGTCAGAAATTGCTATTTCTATAAAAATTCATCTGTTACTGATGCCATTTACCAGGACATCACAAGTAATGAGCCCAATACCGGTATAGCACTTTCCGGAACAATCCTTTCGGGCGGTTATAATGCAAATACAATTCCCGCAGGTGGTCACAATGTAATCGGCTCTGCACTTGTAAAAGCGGGAATAGCCGAATCACTCAACGGGGATTTGATGTTACCATTGATCGACAGTCTGGGCCAGGCCATAAATCTTGGAGATACTATAGGAATTAGTGCCTTAATCGCTTATGACCAGAGAAACCAGCCACGAAATTTTGTGTTTGGAAAGGTCGATGCAGGTGCTTATGAAATGCAGGATGTTCTGGGTAAACCTCCGGTAATCTGGCCCGATAGTTCCGGACATATGTCCTATAAGGGACTCTCCATGACCGGTTATCAGGGCTGGTTCTCAGCCCAGGGCGACGGTTCTGGACAGAACTGGGTACATTATGCCAAGAACGGAACTTTTGCTCCGGGATCATGTGTAATTGATTTCTGGCCCGACATGCGTGAAGCATCGGCAGACGAAAAATTTGCTACTCCCTTCCTGAAAGGCGACGATACGGCATACGTTTATAGCCCTTACATACCTGCCACTGTAAACAGGCATTTCCAGTGGATGAAGCAATACGGTGTCGACGGTGCCTTCATGCAGCGCTTTGTGGTAGATATAATGAATCCTGTTACAAAGGCAAGACTGAACCAGGTGCTGAAAAATGCACTTCAATCGGCCAAACTTACCGGTCGTGCTGTCAGTGTGATGTATGACCTAAGCGGTATCGACACTACTTCACGGTCATCGGCTGAATATCTGCAGATTATAAAAGACGACTGGAATGAGCTTAAGAATTCTGTCGGCATTGCAGATTATGGTGATGGATTAAATGGTGAGAATCAGCCATTGCTCTATCATGCATCGAAAGGACACGGTGGAAAACCATACCCGGTGGTTACTATCTGGGGTGCAGGATTTAACGATGACAGGAAATACAATATAGGCTTTATTTCAAGACTCGTTGATTTCTTCCAGCAAGATGAAGATGCCGGTCAATGTGCTGTTATGCTTGGGGTACCCACTTACTGGAGAACCGCCGGAAACGACGTTGTAACAGGTGATGAGTATACCCGCCTGATTGCACTTATGAAGAAGGTTGACATCATTCTTCCGTGGCATACCGGAAGATTCAACAGGACCGCGTTCAATGACGGAACTTATGAAAATCTGGTGGCAGGTGATATTACCTGGTGCAATACCAATGGTGTGGACTATGCGCCTGTTGTTTCACCCGGATTCTCATGGAAAAACCTGAAAGGTGATGCCGGTTTAACCGGTAAACCGAGAGAAAACGGTTATTATTACTGGGATATGGCCAAGGCCGCAGTTGAAGGCGGTGTTGAAATGCTGTATACCGGCATGTTCGATGAAGTGAATGAGGGTACACAGATATTCAAGGTGGATAACAATCCTCCGGCTAACACAATCCCCTTCCTTTCCTA
>DATAEX010000240.1:0-7002 GCA_036257765.1 Bacteroidales bacterium | reverse complement strand
CTCGCCTTCAGGATCAAATTCCGTTTTCAGGTTTGAACCAAAAAGACGGGCAATTGCCTGCCAAAAGGCCGCCTGAACGCTTCCCCTGAGTTCCTTTACCACTTCATAAGAAGTATAGCTTGTTTCTCTGTCGATCAACTTTATCAGAATGCGTCCCTGGGTAATAGTCAGGTTTTTAAGCTCATCCTCATAATCTCTGAGCAATTCATCCTCTATCTGACGTATATACTCCCGCTGGTCTTTTCCACGCTCAAGCGAATCGAGGTGAGCAACTACCTGAGAATATTTACTACCGGCAAGCTTGGCATAAGGATATACCTTTTTTACATTGTATATAAGCCGGCGGTATTGTCGCAAATCGCGTGTTGCTGCCTTTCTTTTTCCAGGGTGGATGATGGCCGGAGCCAATTCGGAAGTTGAGGTAAATATGGTATCTCCCCCATTAATTATTGCAATAACCGGTAGTCCGCCAAGCTCCATATGTATAGTATCCTGAGCACATATTATAATGCCTGATGAAATAAACAGGAATAAGGTAATTAAAAGCCTGTTGGACATAAGAAAAATAAAAATAACAAAATATTTACCACATTAAACGGTTAAACGGACAAACTATTTCAATGTTTTAAAACAGCAGCCTGATCACCAATATAAAATTGCTAATTTTACAAAAATGGATATTACAAGTTAAATGGAAATATTTAATGGATAAGACTGACAGGAAATATACCAACGGAGAAATAACAGTATTCTGGCAGCCAAAAAAATGCATACATGCAACCACGTGCTATCGTGAATTGATTGATGTTTTCAATCCGCGCAAAAGGCCATGGGTAGATATGAACGGGGCGCCAACCGAGGAAATAATCAGGGTGGTCAAATTATGTCCCACTCAGGCATTAACATTTGAATACAACAAGGATATTGAAAAAGAAAAGCAGGAAGCTTCTGTTGTCACCAATGCAGAAATAGATGCCGAGGTTCGCGTTATGGAGGACGGGCCATTGGTTCTAAAAGGAAACTTTAAAATTTATGATACAAACGGAACCGAACTCAGACATCTCAGGATGACTTCATTATGCCGTTGCGGAGCGTCGAATGATCTGCCTTATTGTGACGGAACGCACAGAAAGATCGGTTTTACAGCTAAATAGAGAAGAGGTATGGATGAATCAAATAATAATCCTAATAATAGCACAAATCAGCCTGTTGAAGTCAGCGTGGAGATGAACGGCCCTATAAAGATAAAAGGGCGGTTCAGATTCCGCGATTCATCGGGAAAAATAACCGAAGGAGAGCAGGAATTATTTATTTGCCGTTGCGGTGGTTCTGCTTCAATGCCCTGGTGTGATGACACCCATAAAAGGATCGGGGTACCTAACTGACGTGCTTTTTTACAAGGTCCGCTGCATCCTGAAGCGAAACAGCCGAAAATACTTTAAGGCCTGAATTATCGATCAGTTCTTTTGCTTCAAGTGCATTGGTACCCTGTAATCTGACTATTACCGGCACTCCAATGGTGCCCATCGATCGATAGGCATCCACAACACCCTGTGCAACGCGGTCACAACGTACAATTCCACCGAATATATTAATGAGTATGGCTTTTACATTAGGATCCTTAAGAATGATCCTGAATCCTGCTTCTACAGTCTGTGCATTTGCAGTGCCGCCTACATCGAGGAAATTTGCCGGTTCACCCCCAGAAAGTTTAATAATATCCATGGTTGCCATGGCAAGGCCCGCGCCATTAACCATACAACCCACATTTCCGCTAAGCTTGATAAAATTAAGATTATGCTGCGATGCTTCAGTCTCTGCTGGATCTTCCTCGTTAAGATCGCGCAGCTTTTCATAATCCGGATGCCTGAAAAGGGAATTATCATCAAGATTTACCTTGCAGTCGGCAGCGAATATAAGATCGTCTGAAGATTTTAAAAGAGGATTGATCTCAATCAATGATGCATCGCTTGCAACGTAGGCATTGTATAGTGCCATTACAAACTTTGTCATTTCCTTGAATGCTTTTCCTTCGAGACCGAGATTGAAGGCAATTTTGCGTGCCTGAAACGCCTGAATTCCTGCAGGATGGATCTCTTCCCTGAATATCAGGTGAGGTGTTTTTTCTGCGACAGTTTCAATGTCCATACCCCCTTCTGTGGAGTACATTATAATATTACGACCGGTTGAACGATTAAGCAGAATGCTCATATAAAATTCTTTCGGACTGCTGTTTCCCGGATAATAAATATCCTGTTGGATAAGTACTTTTCCTACTTTTTTGCCGGCAGGACCAGTTTGCGGAGTAACCAGCTGCATTCCGATTATGTTTGATGCATGCTTCTGAACCTCTTCGAGGGTGCGTGCCAGTTTAACACCGCCTCCTTTCCCACGGCCACCGGCATGTATTTGTGCTTTAACCACCCATGCAGTTGCACTATTTTTTTCTTTTAATTCCTTAGCAGCATTAACAGCATTGTCAGCGGAATCAACAACTATGCCTGCAGGAACCGAAACACCAAACCGTTTCAAAATGTCCTTTCCCTGATACTCATGAATATTCATGCACTGTCTGATTTCAAAAATTTTACGAAAATATCTAAATTTTCCTTTCTATTATTAACATTGCACATATTTCGTTTTATTCAATACCGATGAAAAAGCTACTGAACGAAGAATTAAACCGAAAGACTGTCGAAGAATTCAGAAAGGCAGGGAAATACCCGGTAAAGGTAATTCTTGACAACGTAAGAAGTCTGAATAATATCGGATCGATTTTTCGTACGTGCGACGCGTTTCTTACCGAAGGAATTATTCTTTGCGGCATTACCGCTACACCACCACATCGGGAGATATCAAAGACTGCTTTGGGAGCAACTGAATCGGTCGACTGGAAATATATGGAAAATACGATCGAGGCTGTAGAACATTTAAAATCCGAAGGATATAAAATTCTGGCAGTTGAGCAGACGATTCATGCTGTGATGCTTGATAAAATAGAGGTGTCTCAAAATGAGAAATACGCTATCATTTTTGGACATGAAATAAGGGGTGTTGAGCAGGAGGTTATTAATCATTGTAACGGGGTAATAGAAATACCCCAGCTTGGTACAAAACATTCACTCAATATTGCTGTAAGTGCAGGAATTGTATTATGGGAGTTTTTCAGGCAGTACCTCAATAAAAAAGGCGCGTAAACCGCGCCTTTTTTATTTTTTCAAATATTGCTTATTTCTTACTACAGAAGTGATTTTACTGCATCATTTTCAGCAACTTTAAGAAGTTCTGCATCCTTTGCGGCATATTCCTTAACCTTGGGATCGAGCTGAATAGCCTGACGCAGGTTAGTAGCTACAGCATCTGTAACGCCACCACGGGCATTGGCAACTGCTTTCAGGTAGTAAACCCAGGCGTCTTTTACATCACCAAGCTGATTCAGGGTTGCAATAGCCCTGTCGTTATTTCCGTTCAGCATCTGTGCAAGAGCTGCGTTAAACGAAGGCTTGTTACCGAAATAATTAACAGCAGCAGCATAGTCACCCTGTTTGATTTTGATAATTCCGAGGTTATAACTGGGAGCATCGCCTGCGCTCATTGATGCGGTGAGAAGTTGTTCAGCTGTCTGGAGGTCACCCTGTTTCAGGGCAACTGCACCAAGGTTAGCGTTTACAACTGCCATGTTAGCATTGATTGCTTTTGCAGCTTCAAATTCTTTCTTAGCCTCCTCAACTTTTCCCTGTTGCAGATATACATGGCCCAGATTATTCTTTGCCCTTACACAATCCGGGAACTGTTCAGTTGCGGCCTTATAAATACGGGCTTTCTGATCGAGTTCGTTGAAAAGAGTTGCTGAGTAGAGAATTTCCTCTTTAGCCAATGACTTCGGATCGCTCATTGCCAAATCCCTTAGTTGGTCATCGGATTTGCCGACAACGTCGACATCTATGGTCATAACAGAACGGCGTAACTGAGGGAGAACCTCATCAGCAAGTTCTTCATATGCTGCTGAAATGTTTTTGATTTCTTTTTCACGAACAACAGGATCTGCATACATTGACAGAACACGAAGAATGAGTTCCTTATCCTGTATATCTGATTTTTCAAGAACTGTTTTGAAACCTTCCCAATCTTCAGGAGTTGTCAATTTGCTAAGGAAACCTTCAGCTTCAGCCTGGGTGATCTTTTTGTCTTTCAGAGCTTTCTTGAAATATTTTTCAGCAGATGTTTCACGCTTTTCTGAAAGTTTTTCATTCAGATCAACCGGACCATCGGGTGATGCATAAGCGGAGATTTTTGCACCCTTTATCTGTCTGCTTGAGTCGGCCTGAGTATCCGCAAGTTTCTGTTCAAAAGTCTTGATATCATCGCTTTTTAGTTCATTCCTGCGAACATCAGCCTGATTAATAACGTAGTGAATATCGGCAGTGTAGGTTTCAGGGATAATCCTTTTAAAATTGTCGTTCAGAGCTAAAGTCTGAGGATCAACTCTTACGAGTGCCTCAGTAGCAACAACGCCATCAGCTACTTTTTCAGAACCATATTCTACCGGATCCTTTTCTTTTATCCGTGCAGAATAGTTAACAACCAGTTCTGATTTCATCATTTCCGGTTTATAAGGAACAGTACCACTGAATTGGGCTGAGCCACCGGCATAGGGAATAACTTTGTTATTGGCCTCTACTTTTTCACCCTGCATAGTAACGGTAGGGAATTCAGTCTGGCCACCGTCATATTTAAGAACGGGAGTTGCGACTACTACCGCATTTTTGTTAAAGTACTTTTCGGGGAAGCTTACTTCACCGGTTACGCTTACCTGGCCGGCTTTCATTACCAGCGGGTTTGGTTTAACCTCATAGGAAACCGTACCGGAATCTTCTTTCATTTTTGAAAGACCGGCGCAACCGCTAATCAGGAAGGCGGCGAGTGCAAAAAAGGTTAGGTAGTTCAGTCTAATTTTCTTCATAATTCGATAATTATTTGTTATAAATTTAAAAAAGCTATGTAGTATCCTGGTTATTAACAAACTTACAAATGTTTTGGGGAAATTCTAAATATTTGTTTACCGGCTTTTTAACAATTTCAAGCAAAGTTAGCAAAAAATATATTTAAACCCCTTAAAACATATTGTACCCGCTATTTCAAAAACCGGGCCAAATAAAAAAGCTGACATATAAATCCATGTCAGCCTTGTAAATACTGTTATTTTGAAGTCCGCTCTTCGTATTATGTTTTCTCAATACGGGACAAAATCCTCAATCTCTGTGGTCACGACGACCCCCACCCCTGCGATCGCCATGCCTGTTATCACGAGAATCTCTCTTACCTCGGGAGTCATGCTCTCTTGGAGGCCGTGGAGCAGGTGGAACAAATCCTTCAGGAACAGGCATGAGCACTTTTCTCGAAAGACTCAGTTTGCCGTTCTTAGTATCTATATCAAGAAGTTTCACTTCCACTTCATCGCCTTCCTTAAGCACATCCTCAACCTTCTCAATACGTTGCCAGTCGATTTCTGAAATATGCAGCAAACCCTGCTTTCCGGGGAGAATTTCTACAAATGCACCAAAGGTCTGAATACCGCGTACTATTCCTTTGTAAGTTTTACCAGCCTCAGGCTGCTCTACAATAGCATTAATACGTGCAACAGCGGCATCAATTGAAGCCTTGTCAGCCGAAGAAACAAAAATCTCTCCCTTTCCGTCTACTTCTTCGATATTGATAACTGCACCGGTTTTTGCCTGGATATCCTGGATGATTTTTCCACCAGGGCCAATTACGGCACCGATAAATTCCTTGGGGATGGTTAGTTGTACCATTCTGGGAACGTGCGGTTTATAATCAGGACGCGGCTCCGGAATAGCTTCGGTTAGTTTATTAAGTATATGCATCCTGCCTTCGTTTGCCTGGGCGAGTGCTTTCTTGAGTATCTCAAAAGTCAATCCTTCTACTTTAATATCCATCTGGGTTGCGGTGATTCCATTACTTGTGCCGGCAACCTTGAAGTCCATATCACCCAGATGATCCTCATCTCCGAGAATATCCGACAATATGGCATACTTTCGGCTCTTCAAATCCGTGATCAATCCCATAGCAATGCCTGAAACCGGTCTGCGTAGTTTAACTCCTGCATCCATAAGTGCCATAGTGCCGGCACATACAGTTGCCATAGACGATGATCCATTGGATTCCAGGATGTCGGAAACCACACGGATTGCATAAACATTATCCTGCGGTATCATTCTTTTTAGAGCCCGATGGGCAAGATTACCATGCCCCACTTCCCTTCGGCTGATTCCTCTTGAAGGCCTGGCTTCACCAGTTGAAAACGGCGGGAAATTATAGTGAAGCACAAATTTTTCAGTGCCCTGAATGAGTACTTCATCAATTTCTTTTTCGTCAAGCTTTGTTCCGAGAGTTACGGATGTAAGCGACTGCGTTTCGCCTCGTGTAAATACAGCTGAACCATGTGCAGCAGGTAAATAATCAATATCGCACCATATAGGACGAATCTCATTTGTTTTCCTTCCGTCAACCCGTAAACCTTCGTTCAGGATCAGATTTCTTACTGCTTCCTTCTCAACATCGTGAAAATATCTGGAAACTAGAACCTCATTCAATTCAGCGTCTTCCGGGATTGATTCAATAAAATCAGCTCTGACTTTATCAAGGGCGTCATGACGCTCATGCTTAGCCGGAGTGTTTTTGACGATCTGGTAAATCTTATCATAACCCTCTTCCCATATCTTTTTTCTGAGATCTTCATCATGAACCTCGTGTGAATACGTGCGTTTTTCACTTTTTCCTGCCTCCTCCATTAATTCAATCTGTGCCTTACACTGCAGTTTGATAGCTTCATGGGCATATTTCAGCGCTTCAAGCATATCGTCTTCCGAAACCTCATCCATTTCTCCTTCAACCATTACAATGTGCTCCATAGTTGCAGCAACCATAATGTCGATATCAGCCTTTCCCATATCAGTGAAAGTGGGATTGATTACAAACCGT
>DATAEX010000237.1:0-8673 GCA_036257765.1 Bacteroidales bacterium | reverse complement strand
CCGGTGCTCTGGTAAAATCCGCCACGTGGCAAAAGAAGGGCATCTTCGGATTCCCCAAGTTCAAGATGGATCCTGGCAGTTTGTCCGATTCTGATCTGGTCAGGAATTTCTGACGTAAACTCCATGTCAACTGCAAAAGTACCGTTCTGTACTTCAGGATAAACCTTTACAATTCGCAACTCATTCTTTCGTCCGGCAAAATCAAAATCCGCTGTAAGCCCTCTGTTAATTCTTGTAATATAATGCTCGTCAATAAGTACACGCATTTTATATGAATCGAGAATGTTAATTGTTCCGACCCTTGTACCATAATTGATCACCTCGCCAATTTCCGGATTAAGTGTGGCAAGCTCTCCGTTAACCGGTGCCTTTATACTAAGATCATCCATACGACGACGTGTGAGGTTCAGATTCTCCTGCATGCGCTGAATCGATTCTTCATCGATAGAAATCCTTGCCTTAGTATATACTGAATCCCTGATATATTTTTGTTTCTGCAAATCAAGTTGCAGACGGGTTTCATCGAATTGCTCTTTGGAATATTCAAATTCCTCTTTTGAAATAAGATTTTGCGATATTAGCTTCTGATTATTATTAAATGCACGCTCTAGCTTTTTAAGCTGGTATTCCAGTTGAAGTATATTTGAACGGGTCTGAAGATTTTGGTTTTCGAGATTTAACCTTGCAGTCTTCAGGTCATTTACTGCCTGTGCTACTTCTGCCTCATTACTCGAAATATCAAGTAAAAGATTGTAATTAGTGAGTTTCAGGATCACCTCCCCTTTTTTCACCATTGTTCCTTCCTCAATCAGTATTTCTTCTACCTTTCCTGATTCCACAGCATCAAGGTATATAGTCTGAATGGGTTCGACTGTGCCGTTAACAGAAATATAGTCCTGATATTTTCCTTCAGTTGCTTCGCCAATAGTAATTTTGTCCTGATCAATATTGAGCTTTGCGCTCTTATCACCAAATACCATTTGTAAGAAAATCAATAAGATCAACAGGATACCGATAGCTAGCCAGATTTGTTTTTTGCCGAATCTTTTCTTTTCGATTTTGCGGTCCATGCCGTCCATAGCTGAGAAAAGTGAGATTTAAATTTTTAAAATAGAATTACTATTGATAAGCATTAATTATGCCATTTGTCATATATTGTTAAAATACAATATAATACCCAAAACAATCTAAATTTCTTTTAAACTAATATGTATAAAATTGAAACACAAGGCGTCCGAAAACGGACAGTTTAAAGCATAATATCTCAAACTTTATAGTTACTTTTGTTTTGCACGAATAATCAGAATTATATGAGTGAAAAAAACGGAAATATTCTGGCAGTTGATGATAATGAAGATATATTATTTGCCTTGAGGCTTTTGCTCAAGCCGCATGTTGAAAAAATCACCACACTGAATTCTCCTGACCGGATTCCTGAAATTATGACAAAGGAGAATTTTGATATGATCCTTCTCGATATGAATTTCAATAAGGATGCCATAAGCGGGCAGGAAGGCTTCGACTGGCTTGGACGTATTTTGCAGATTGATCCCCAGGCAGTTGTTGTTTTCATTACAGCATATGGTGATGCTGAAAAAGCCGTAAAAGCAATAAAATCGGGGGCCACTGATTTCGTTCTCAAGCCATGGCAAAATGAAAAATTGCTGGCAACTGTATCTTCATCTGTAAAATTGCGGAGATCACGTCTCGAGGCTGATGATCTTAGGGCAAAACAGAAAGAAATGAGTGCGGTTATGGATCAGCCTTTCACTGATTTCATTGGTAATTCTCCAAAAATGCAGGAAGTTTTCGGCACCATTAAAAAGGTGGCTCAAACCGACGCCAATGTGCTGATCCTTGGTGAAAATGGTACAGGAAAGGAATTGGTCGCCCGTGCTCTGCACCGCAATTCCCCCAGGCGCGATGAAGTTTTTATCAGCGTTGATCTTGGGTCGCTGAGTGATACACTATTTGAAAGCGAATTATTCGGACACGAAAAAGGCGCATTTACCGATGCAAAAAAGGAGAAGCCCGGTAGATTTGAAATCGCATCAAAGGGTACACTTTTTATGGATGAGATTGGCAATATTCCATTACCGCTTCAACCAAAAATACTTACTGTAATTGAACGAAGGGAAGTAACCAGGGTGGGAGCCAACCGGCCTATACCGGTCGATGTACGGTTAATTTGCGCTACGAACAGCGATCTGTATGAATCGGTAAGCAGTAATATGTTCCGGCAGGACCTTTTATACCGCATAAACACAGTAGAGATCCATTTGCCCCCGTTAAGGGAGCGTGGGGATGATATCGAGCTGCTGTCCAATCATTTCTTGAAAATATACGCCAAGAAATACCGTAAAGCGTTGCGGGGAATAACTTCTGCAGCATTGAAAAAATTAATGCATTATTCCTGGCCGGGTAATGTCAGGGAGTTACAGCATGCAATTGAGAGGGCAGTTATAATGACAGAAACTCCTTCGCTTGAGCCTGATGATTTTATATTGTCAACCCCGCGAAAAAAATCAGGTGATCTTGAATTCGATACATACAATCTCGATGAAATTGAAAGAAGAGTTATAGAGAAGGTAATGAAGCAAAACCAGGGTAATATCTCACAGGCTGCACAGGAATTAGGACTGACCAGAACGTCTCTTTACCGCAGGATGGAAAAATATGGTTTTTAAAAATTACCGCTACAATATTATATTTCGCGTCGTTCTGCTGGGACTGACTATTTTCCTGTTTTTTTGGTCGATTTACGGAAAAGAAGATCCTCTGCTTGTCGCCCCTGTCATTGTGGCAGTTATTATTATCCTTCAGGCTGCTTCCATGATAAGGTATCTCGATAAGACAAACCGCGAACTTACCAGCTTTCTTCAATCAATCCGTTTTGCTGAGTTTCAGAGTACTTTCCAGATTGAAGGAATGGGAGGTACTTATAATGAACTGAACAAGGCATTTAACGAGGTTATGCAGGATTTTCAGAAAGTCCGCGCCGAAAAGGAGGAAAGCTTTCATTACCTGCAAACGATAGTTCAGAATATTGATGTAAGTGTTATAGCCTACAGCGCCGATGGTAATATCGAGCTGATCAATAAAACGGCAAAGAAGTTGTTCCAGATGTCGAGCATACGAAATATTAAATCTCTTGAACCGTTAAGTGCCGAACTTGTGCATACATTATTGACAATTAAGCCGGGCGAGAACAAACTGGTAAAGGTTCAGTATGACGACGATTTCCTTCAGCTGGCCATTTACGGATCGACCATCAAGGTTAAAGACAAACTGATCTACCTTGTTACCATCAAGGATATTCAGAATGTGCTGGAAGAACAGGAAACCGAAGCATGGCAGAAGCTGATCAGAGTGCTGACCCATGAGATTATGAATTCCATTACTCCTATCGCCTCGCTTTCATCTACCCTTGATCTCATGCTCAAGGGAATTGTTGGCGATAATCATGCAACTGATTTAAAAATTGACAGGGAATCAGTAGGAGAAATTCAGGAAGCATTGCAGACGATAAATAAACGAAGTACAGGTCTTCTTCACTTTGTGAACACCTATCGGAATCTGACAAGGATACCCAAACCCGATTTCAAACTATGCAGTGTTAAGGAGCTGTTTGAAAATATTGTCAAGCTGATGGAAGACGAGATCAGTAAAAACAATATTCAGTTTATTGTAAATGTTGAGCCTGAGAGTCTCGAGTTTACAGCCGATGATAAACTTATTGAACAGGTTCTGATAAACCTGATAAAAAACGCTATTCATGCTCTAAACGACCAGGCCGATGCCAGAATACAACTACTCGCATTTATGAATAAAAGAGGCCGCATTACTTTACAGGTAATAGATAACGGCCCGGGTATTCTTAAAGATGTTCTCGATAAAATATTTATACCCTTCTTTACTACAAAACCTTCCGGTTCAGGAATCGGATTAAGTCTTTCCAAACAAATTCTCCGCCTTCACAATGCCACAATCACCGCACATTCCGAACCAGGAGTGGAGACGGTGTTTACGATGACGTTTTAGAAGTCTATTAGTCTTTTAGTCTGCTAGTCTTTTAGCAATTTTACATATTACTTAAAACCAATAACCTCGCTAAAACCAACACTATTATCATACAGGCTTGAATACATTAAAATTGAGGATCATAACAATGCAGAATTAAAAATTCAGGAAACTGAAAACTGAATGCGTACT
Organism: Bacteroidales bacterium; assembly: GCA_036257765.1. Taxonomy (GTDB): domain Bacteria; phylum Bacteroidota; class Bacteroidia; order Bacteroidales; family UBA10428; genus UBA5072. The sequence goes on along the minus strand of DATAEX010000237.1, from coordinate 4,461 downwards.
TGCTGCTTTGATGCGAAGATTTAAATGATCTTCCATGCTAAAAGACTAAAAGACTAAAAATCTAATATACTTTGTATCTACATATCTAAATTATTATATATTTGTACCAAATTATCACACATGGACACCTCCTCAATCAATCATCGTTACACCGCACTCTCGCTCGACACCTGCTGCCTGTCATGCGGTGGAGCTATTAATTATGCCGCACCGGAAGAAGGAGAATGCTGTGTTGACCTTGGCAGCGGACGGGGCACCGATGTTCTTCGTATGGCCGAAAAGGTAGGCGAGAAAGGTTTTGTATACGGAATTGATGTTTCAGACGGCATGATTGATGCCGCCAGAAAAAACGCCGAAAAGCTCGAGGCAGGGAATGTTCAATTCATCAAATCGGACCTTGAAAAACTTCCCTTATCCGCAGGATCAATTGATTTGGTGATTTCAAACTGTACAATAAATCATGCATCCGATAAAACACAGGTTTGGAATGAAGTTTACCGCATACTTAAACCCGGGGGCAGGTTTGTTGTCAGCGATATTTATGCAACCGAACCGGTCCCGGAATTATACAGGAACGATCCTGTAGCCGTGTCTGAGTGCTGGGCCGGAGCTGTTACACGTGACGAATATATAAACACTTTAAAGAATGCCGGTTTCAATGAAATCAAGGTGCTTGAAGAAAGTAAGCCATACAATAAGGGGTTGATTAAAGTTGCAAGTATCACAATATTTGGTAAAAAGGCAGAGAAATGTTGTTGTGAATGTTTAACTTAAGTAGATATCCCGGGAGGCAGATTAAAATATTTTAAACACATCTAATTCACTAAATATGAAATCTTTGAAGAACAAGAAAAAAATTGAGAAAAAACAGAAGGTAGCACAATGTTGTGCAAAAACATCAAAAATCGTCGCCGGCTGTCACGATTAATTCCAGATGGAACTTTCCAGGCATAATATTATTTCCAAAATTCATCAATCGGATGAATACTTTATCGTAAATCTTCTTTCCGGTAATGCCGATATACTTACGACAGAAGAGGTTCAGCGGGTATATGATAACAAAGTATCATCCGATCAAGCCTTAATAAGCAAGGGATATGTGGTTGATCCGGCAGCTGAAAACAAACTTTTTCGATCAAGGTATCTTGATTTTATCGATTCGCGTGATACTGATGAAATGCAGCTTTTTTATGTTCCAACCTACTCGTGCAATTTCGGGTGCTCCTATTGTTATCAAAACGGCTATGATACAATATCCGGCTTCGGAGGCAATGTAGCAACTGCTGATGCTTTCTTTCAGTATATCACATCCGCTTTTAAAGGCAGACGAAAATATGTTACTTTATTCGGAGGTGAGCCGTTATTGCCGGATAAGAATTCAAAGGAATTTTTGAAATATTTTCTATCTCGTTGCCAAGCTTTGAATCTCGATGTAGCCATAGTAACCAACGGTTACCACTTAAATGAATATCTGTCGATACTATCTCTTTTTAATATTCGTGAAATCCAGGTTACACTCGATGGTCCCCGGGAAGTCCATAATGCAAGGCGTCCTCTTAAGAGCGGCGAGGGAACATTCGATCGGATAGCCGAGGGCATTGATTCTGCGCTTACTGCAGGGATTCCGGTGAATTTGCGGGTAGTTCTTGACCGGGAGAATATAAATTCATTAAATAAGATGGCTCAATTTGCAATTGATAAGCGATGGACAGATTCTCAGGTTTTCAAGACACAACTTGGCCGGAATTATGAACTTCATTACTGTCAGACTCATCAATCGAGGCTTTACTCCAGGATTGAACTATACAGGGATTTGTATGATCTCATAAAAAAGCATCCCGAATTGCTGCAGTTCCACAAACCGGCATATTCCGTTTCAAAGTTCCTTTTTGAAAACGGAGAACTTCCCGACCCCCTTTTTGATTCATGTCCGGGATGCAAAACAGAGTGGGCATTTGATTACACAGGCAAGATATATTCTTGTACGGCAACAGTCGGAAAGTCTGGTGAAGAACTGGGGACATTTTATCCGGAAGTTAAACTCAATCACGAAAAGGTTGGCCAGTGGAATATGAGGGATATATTCAGCATACATGAATGCACTTCCTGCAATCTTCGTCTGGCTTGCGGAGGAGGCTGTGCCAGTGTTGCCTTCAACACGTGCAATAAGCTGGATGCTCCTGACTGCCGGCCGGTTAAAGAGCTACTCGAGCTGGGCATAGCGCTGTATAGGGATATTGTTTGATAAGTTTGATAAGGTTTGATAAGGTTGATAAGGTTTGATCGTGTATTGTTGGATAAGATCGTTCTGAATTTCTGGCTAATAGACTGAATATGAAGGAAATTAATACAGTAGATTTTGAAAAAGAAGTGTTGCACGCCGACAAGGTGGTGCTTGATTTTTATTCTTCCGAATGTCCTCCCTGCGAAGCTCTTGCTCCCAAGTTTGAGTCTCTGGCAAACATCTATGGGAAAGACATCAAGTTCCTCAAGGTTTTTCGTCAGCAGAACCGTGATCTGGCTGAAAGGCTTGGAGTATACAGTTCTCCAACACTTATATTTTTTGATAAGGGTAAGGAAACCGGTATCAGACTTACAGGCGGCATCAAACGGTCGGAAATAGTGCACAATCTGAATTCGATGATTCCCCCTGATAAAGTACGCGCAATCAAAAAACTAATGAAGACGATTGTAACACCTTGTGATGTTGCAATCATTGGAAGCGGACCAGGTGGACTCACAGCAGGATTGTACCTTTGCCAGGCCCGTATAAATACAATCCTTATTGACACCGGCTTACCGGGAGGTCATGTAAGTATTACCCACCAGGTGTCCAATTACCCGGGATTTGTTGATCCTCAACCCGGTTATCTTTTATCTCATAACATGTCGGAACAAACCAAAAAGTGTGGTACTGTTTTTAAAGTGGCAGTTGATGTCACTAAAGTTGATCTGATAAAGAAAGAGATTATAATTGATGAATTTGAAACAGTAAAGCCAAAAAAAATAATTATTGCGACAGGCACTTCTCCAAATTATCTACATGTCCCCGGTGAAAAGGAATTCAAAGGGAAAGGAATTTCATATTGTGCTACATGCGATGCGAAATATTATGCTGATAAGGAAGTCATAGTAATCGGGGGAGGTAACTCCGCAGTTGAGGAAGCCGAATTCATCACAAAATTCGCATCAAAAGTTACCATAATCCATCAATTCGATAAATTTCAGGCCAATAAGCAAGCTCAGGAAAAATTGCTTGCCAATCCCAGGGTAAGTGTATTTTTTGCTCACGAACCACGGAGCTTCATCCGTAAAGGCGATAAGATGATCGTTAAGGTGGAAAATCTGAAAGATCATAAATCAAAAGAACTCGTGTCCGATGGTGTTTTTATTTTTGTTGGTCTTAAGCCAAATATCGATTTGTTTGGTGGAACACTTGAACTTGATAAATGGGGATATCTCAAAACTGATGAGGATATGCGGACAAATCTGACCGATATATATGCCGTTGGAGATGTGAGAAGCAAAAAATACAGGCAGATAACCACAGCAATTGCCGACGGGACCATAGCGGCGATAAACATAACCAGGGAGTTGGATAACTGATTTACGATTTACATTTACGAGTTACCATTTCATTAATAACGATTTGCGATTAATATTGCCAAAAAATCGTAAATCGTCGGATTATATCGTAAATATTGTTAATTCCTGATCTCTCTGGCATTTATTTTGTCAAATGTTAGGGATAGTATACGATTAAACTGTCTAGAAAACAGTTAATCATTAATCTCGGAATTATGAGAAGGCAATTATTCAACTACACCCTTTCTATAGTGTTATTGGCTATATCCGGTTGTCTTTATGGGCAATCTGCAAAAATAGATACCGAAGAAAGTAAAGTAAATTGGACAGGTAAAAAACCTGCCGGAGAGCATAAAGGGTATGTAAAGATAAAAGAAGGTCAGCTTCTTATAACAAACAACGAAGTGCAAGGCGGTTCATTTGTCATGGATATGAACTCAATAACCAATACCGATATTAAAGATGAGAAAGGCAATAACAAGTTGGTAACGCATTTGAAATCGCCTGACTTCTTTGATGTCAAAAAATTTCCGACTGCAAAATTTGTAATTACCAACGTAGACAGAATAAATAATGGTGCAAGGATCGAAAGAAAAGCCACTCACAGAATCGAAGGCGATCTCACAATGAAAGGCGTTACTAAAAAAGTGAGCTTTGATGCAAGCATTAATATTCTGAATGGAAAATTTACTGCCAATACGCCATCGTTTACAGTTAACCGTACAGAATGGGGGGTTAATTATCAGTCAAAATCTGTTATGGCCGGCCTGCGTGATGAGTTTATTTACGATGACATGACGCTGGCAATTGAATTAGTATCTGAATAAAATTTTAACCGCAGTTTATACAGTAGAGACAAGGCATGCCTTGTCTCTA
>DATAEX010000231.1:0-2090 GCA_036257765.1 Bacteroidales bacterium | reverse complement strand
ATATAAAAAAAAGAGGCGCCCTAAAGTGCGACATTCGGTGGGTTTTAGCCAACGATATTACGTTTTAGAGTGCCTCATGGTCTTGTTTCCACTGTATCCTTTCGTCAGCATTATCTGATTCAAGTTGTGAGGATATGTTCTCAGATCTTCCTTATGAAAACCACTCCTTACAGCTTCTATCCAAAACCACTAAAAGTATTTCAATATTTGTGCCGTAATTTAAGATACTGAAAACCAATGGGCCGCTTTTCCCCCGTTTTTCCTGATGGTGACAAATTTTCCCAGCCGTGGAAAATGTTCCATCATTATTGATTTTCCGGCATACCTGAATAATGAACATGCACCAGTCGCCACTGTTCATTTATCCTTCGCCATACCTGAGTTTCCCTTCCCTTAGTCTTTACCGGTGTCAATTTTTCCTGACCTGAACTGTCAGCTGATTTCATAATAGCATCGAATTCCCAGAAAAACTGAAGCCAGGCGAAGTCGTTATAAACAGACGTTCTTAAGTCAAACCAGTTAAGATTTTTTTGTGTAAAATAATCACGAAACACAAGAACAACTTTTTTTACCCCGTTCCATCCGTATTCCGTTCCCGAAGGACGGATGAAAGTAACTTCAGGTGTATGGGCCCAGATTGATGATGCCATGCTTGTATCGCCCTCTTCTATTGAGCATACATATTTTTCAACCAGTGAAACAAAAACCAATGAATCGCCGGATTGTGAATTTATGGGAGATGCGAAAAATGAAAAAAACAGAAAAAATAAAATAGAGGGTTTCATAAATCAGGATGTTTGAGAATTAAAGACAAGTTAGTTAAAAGTATAAAATTGTTTCCTAAACCTGCACAATTCTAAAGGCGGGTTGTTAATTACATGAGAAAACTTTTATGATCAATGAAACAATCCATTAATAAAGTATATAAAACCGGAAAGCCAACCAAGTTAAGATATCAGGGTAAAAAACAAATCGATAAATCCGAAACCGATTTGGAGGGATACCCTGATTATCCGCCCGAAGAAGATATATATGTGCAATTTAAGGAAGAACCGGAACTTAATCCTGAAGAGCCAACCAAACCTAAAGACTTCAGTACACTGGATGATGCCGGCGATGCCGATACTCAGGAAGTTTCGGGAAAGGATCTTGATATTCCGGGAGGTGAACTCGACGATGAAATGGAAGGCATAGGCAGTGAGGATGAAGAGAACAACTATTATAGTCTGGGTGAAGATAACGATGAATATTCTGAAGAAAACAGCAATCAATAGACGGCTTCTATTTTAACGTCAAGTTCTTTATTAAGCAATGCAATACTTATTCCTTGGGCTGCACGTGAAAACTGAATATCAAGATTCAATTTTCCGAATTTAAGTTTTCGGATGATCATAAAATCGATGAAATCGGGCAAACCGGGCTTATAAAATCTGATCAGGTTTTCATATTCGTTGATTTGCAATCCCAGAAAAGACTGGATAATAAGGAAGACTGATGCAACTGACCATGATTGCGGTGAACAGGCTACCGGATAGGATGTAGGAGCTTCACCTTTCCGGCGGGTAAATCCACAGAAAAGTTCCGGCATTCGCTGATTTTCCATGAACAGACTGGCATCGAACAAGGCGGCAGAAATCCTGTTTACAGCATCTTTCAATCCATATTTTGAAAGTCCGTATGCAATAATTGCATTATCATGCGGCCAAATCGATCCGTTATGATACGACATTGGATTGTATCTTATCTCGGCAGAACTTACAGTTCGTATTCCCCAACCTGAGAACATTTCTTTTGATAACATATGGGCAGCTATTTTCCTGGCCTGAGAATAATTCGCTATTCCTGAGAACAAGCAGTGGCCGGCGTTTGATGTGATAACGTTGCATGGCTTTTTCTCAGCCGCAAGAGCAAGATAAAATGTGGAATTTTCTTCTGACCAGAATTTACGAATAAAATTATCCTTTAATTCTGCGGCTCTTTTATATAATTCTACCGATCGGCTTTCCATTCCCAGAATTTTTGCCAGCATTGCTGCATTTTGCAAAGCATCATAAACATACCCCTGTACCTCACAAAGCGCAATCGGCAAT
>DATAEX010000226.1:0-4361 GCA_036257765.1 Bacteroidales bacterium | reverse complement strand
CTGCATTACTGAGCACATAAGGGTTTACTGCCAGGATATAGGCCGTTGTCATATATGTGGTTATATCCGCCATGACGATTTGATTCATATTACAGGAGATTTCAAAACAGTTTCCTTAACTAAGGATTCTAAATATTGTTTAGTTGTCTTTTTTGTGATTTCCGAATTGAAAAACATTTCGACCCTCTTCCTGCCTTCATTTCCAAAAGTCTTCCTCAATTCATGATCATTAATAAGTACACTCAATTTATCGGTAAGTTCTTCAATATCATAACATGTGACAAGAAATCCGGTCTTTTTGTCCTCTATTATTTCCGGATTACTGCCAGTGTGGAATGCAAGTACAGGCTTACTACTTGCCATTGCTTCGATTGAAACATATCCAAATCCTTCCCACAACGAGGGAAGAATAAATATATCAATTGAATGCATGAAAGATTTTATATTTTCTATAAATCCGGTAAATAGTATTTCGTCTTCAAGCCCTGATTTACGGCACTTTTCCATTAACTGGTTCTTTTCCGGACCTTCTCCTGCTATCAGCAATATGAAGGGGATCCCTCTCTTCCTTAATAATAATGACATTTCAATTAACATATGATGGCCTTTTTCAATGGAAAGCCTTCCGGCTGATCCAAGTAAAATACGACTGTCCCGGTTTTTGTAGATCGGGACTGAAGCCAGACTGTCATAATTTTTCAAATCGATACCGTTATAAAGAACTTTAATTCTGTCAGACGGGAAGAGCTTTGGATTCTGCTTCAGAATCGACCTTTTAGTTTCTTCGGAATTCGCTATTATGCCGGTAATTATCTTTTTGAATAATATCCTGTTGCTAAAACTGTTTTTCACAGGTTTTGCATTTCCTCTGCGATAAATAATGTTTTTTACACCGGCCGATTTTGCAGCAATACCGGCAGCTTTGACATCGGACGACAAATTAAGAATAACGATATCGGGTTGTTCTGATTTGAAAATTCTTTTCAGGCTCCTTATCCGAAGCGGATTCAGGAAGCTAAGGTTTCCGATGGTTACAGGTATAGCGCGGAGGCCGGCTGAGACAGCCCTTTTATATAATTCATTATTTTGTGAGCTAAGAAGGACAACATCGAAACCATAGCCCTTCATTGCAATAGCGGTATCAAGATGCCATTTTTCACCACCGCCCCATGCCGGATTAGTATTTATAAAGAAGACTTTCATTGTCGGTTTCTTGTTATCCTTCGACTCCGCTCAGGATGACTATACTACAAGTCATCCTTCGACTCCACTCAGGATGACGCAGTTACTCATAATAGTAGACCCTCTTCACCCTCTCAGACACCCCGGTCAAAACCTCATACGGGATCGTCTGAAGCTTTCGGGACATATCTGTAAGCGGGTTCTCTTCTCCGAAAATCACCACCTCATCTCCTTCATTTGCCTCAATTCTGGTTACATCAATCATAGTCATGTCCATGCAGATATTCCCAATTATTGGCGCTGCTTTTCCGTTAACCACGAATTTACCATTCCCGTTACTCAATCTTCGGTTAATTCCATCTGCATAACCGACCGGAATAATGGCGATCTTCGATGGTCTCGATGGTATCCCCCTGCGCCCATAACCGACGGTTTCACCCGGATTCACAGGCTTGATCTGTAAGATTGTGCTTTTTAAGGTGCTGACGTTTCTGAGATTTTTTTGACCGACGCTACTGATACCGTAAAGGCCAATTCCCAGCCGCACCATTTCGAACTGCGCATCATTAAAGCGTTCAATTCCTGAAGAATTTAGAATATGCCTTATTATAGGATAACCGATCGATTTTATTAATTTATCGGATGAATCTTTAAATACACTGATCTGGTCACGTGTAAAATCATCAAATTGATCTTCGTCGCTTCCTGCCAGATGGGAAAATATGGTACGGATTCGGATGTTTTTGTTCTTGCCCAGGATTTCACATAATTGGCCGATTTCTTCAGGCAGAAAGCCCAGCCTGTGCATTCCCGAATCTATTTTAATATGCACCGGGTAATTATTTTCCTGGTTTCGCAATATAGCTTTGCTGAATAACTCTAAAATTTTGAAACTATAAATTTCCGGCTCGAGCCTGTTTTGTATCATAGTGTCGAATGATTCGGCCTCAGGGTTCATTACCATGATGGGTACATTGATACCGGCATTCCGCAGGCTTACCCCTTCGTCCGCTATGGCAACTCCAAGGTAATCAACCCGCTGGAACTGCAAAACACTGGCGATTTCATGCCTTCCGCTTCCATACGACAGAGCCTTGACCATTACCATGGTTTTGGTACCCGGTTTTAGCAACGACCTGAAATAATTCAGATTATGAGCAAGCGCACTCAGGTTAATCTCAATCCTGGTGGTGTGTTTCTTCTGCTCCAGCAAGGCAGCAATTTTCTCAAATTCAAAGCTTCGGGATCCTTTCAAAAGAATGGCTTCATCACGAAATACTTCAGGATTGAAATCAGCTATAAAAGCATCGGTGGTTTCATAAAATATTCCCGGAATTGAAAACAACGAAGCGTTCAGGCTGATTTCATTGCCAATACCGATAATTCTCGTTACGTTCTTTTCTTTCATAAGCCGGCTTACCTGCCTGTATAGTTCACTGTTTTCACGCCCTGTCTGGAATATATCCGAAAGGATCAGCGTTTTTGTTTTATGTTGTACCTGTCGGTTAAGAACATCCAATGCTATAGAAAGTGAATTAAGATCGGAATTATAACTGTCATTAATTAGTGTACAGTTGTTAATAGCACTCTTTTGTTCCAGTCGCATTGCTACCGGAGGCAGGTCTTTAATTTTTTCTATTATTATTTCAGGAGGAATACCTTTCAAAAGCATATAAGTAATGCAGTGAAGTGCATTCTCAACAGAGGCATTATCGGAATAAGGAAGAGAAACCCCGAAAGAAATTCGATTATACGTTATATTTAGTTGGGCAGAATAAGAATCTTTAGTTAATAGTATTGCATTAACATTGCCTTGATGATTTAGGGACCAGGTGAATATATTTTTTTTCCTTAGGTGGTTATCCTTTTGAATGGCCCCGGATATGTCCTTGTGATCAGAGCAATAAACAATAGTATGGCAATTCCCGAAAAGCTTAAGCTTTTCATTTACCTTTTGTTGAATATCCCTGAAGTTTTCCTGATGCGCTTCGCCGATATTTGTGAATATCCCGATATCAGGCTTTACCATAGCGCTTAATTTCTCCATTTCACCGGGCTGTGAAATACCGGCTTCAATAATTCCTAATCCGGTTTCCTTATCGAGTAACCATAAGGAAAGCGGCACTCCAACCTGTGAATTATAGCTTTTGGGACTTCTGGTTATGATATATTGGTCTGAGAGGCAATGATACAGCCATTCTTTTACAATTGTTTTTCCGTTGCTTCCGGTAATTGCAAGGATTTCGCAGGAAAATTGCCTCCGGTGATAAGCTGCCAGATCCTGTAATGCTCTAAGAGTATCCTTTACTTTAATAAAACCTGCCTCTGGAAATGCAGTGTTATCAATACTTTCCGAAATAACAAATGCCCGGACTCCACGCTGATACAGTTCAGCAATGAATCTATGCCCGTTATGCTGTTTACCGGTAAGAGCAAAGAACAGGGATGAATAAGATGCCGCCGAACGGCTGTCGGTAAGTAACTGACTTATTTCCTGCTCATGGTTTCCCGAAAGAACTCCACCTGTAATATCAGCAATACTCGTAAGTGAATAAACCGACATGTCAATAGTGCAATTTTACCATAGTAATATACCTTTGCGGTCACAAGGCTTTAACTATGCAAATATAAATGCATTAATCATAAATAACTTGAAGAACTATAAACACCTTTTCTTTGATCTCGATAATACATTGTGGGATTTCCGGGCAAATTCGAAAGATGCTTTTGGTGATGTTTTCAGACAGCTTGGTTTGCTAAGCCGGATCCATGATTTTGACAGGTTTCTTGAAGTTTATGAAATGTATAATGAGCACTTGTGGACTGAATATCGGCGGGGTAAAGTAAATAAGGACCATATGAGATCAGAAAGATTGGTCCTTACTTTTCGGGAATTCGGAATTGATGACCCCGAAATGGTTAAAAAAACAAATGAATTGTATCTTCAGACAGCCCCGAAGAAAACAAACCTTTTTCCGGATGTTCATGACACACTGGCGTACCTTACTTATAAATATAAATTATATATCCTGACAAACGGATTTGCTGAAGTACAGCTTCAAAAAATACACAGTTGCAACCTTCAGAAATATTTCACAAAATTATTTATGGCAGAAATGGTAGGATATCAGAAACCCGACAAAAGGTTTTTTGAATATGCTATCAAATCGGTTCATGCT
>DATAEX010000135.1:0-3856 GCA_036257765.1 Bacteroidales bacterium | reverse complement strand
CTTTTCGATCATCGGGGACATGCTCAAGAACATGATTGCAGATAACCACATCGAATACATCGTCAGCAAATGGCATTTTCTGAACATCCAGCTTGACATCGGCGAGTGGTGATTCCAGATCGGCCGTAGTATACACAAGGTTCTTCATTTTTTTGAATCGGTCATAAAAACATTGCTCGGGAGCGATATGCAGCACTTTTATTGCATCTTTAAAAAAACCGGTCCTGTTTTTCAGAAACAGCCAGAGCAGCCTGTGACGCTCCAGTGAGAGACAGCCGGGACACAGCGCATTTTCTCTCGATTCAATATATCCGTATGGCAACAATTTTCGGAAATGCCCATTGCATACAGGACATTCAAAACGATTACCCCGATAGAAGAAAGATGCAAATTTTCCAAAAATCATGCTTGCGCTTATAAGCCAGGGACGGGGAATATTCCGGAGTAAAAACCTGATCAGTTTTTTCATGCAGGGCTTTCAAAATTATTAGAAACCGGAAATTTAGTTATTTTCGGGCTCTGAAAAAAAACCTATTTATGAGACCTTTTAAAGTATTGGGTATTCAACAAATTGCCATTGGCAATGAATCTAAATCTCGTTTGGAAAATTTCTGGGTGAATATAATGGGATTGCAGAAGACCGGAACTTTCACCAGTGAGAGGGAAAATGTGGATGAGGATATTCTGAGAATTGGTGGGGGACCTTATGCTGTGGAAGTGGATATTATGCAACCGATTGATCCTGAAAAGTCACCTAAGGTTCATGAACCAAAACTTAATCATGTCGGATTGTGGATTGATGATCTTCAGAAGGCAGTGGATTGGCTTACATCACAGGGTGTAAGATTTACTCCGGGCGGAATCAGAAAAGGGGCATCCGGTTATGATGTGTGTTTCATACATCCCAAAGGAAATGAACAATTTCCTGTTTGCAGCGAGGGAGTACTGGTCGAGCTGGTCCAGGCTCCGGAGGAGGTAAAGAAGGCCCTGGGTTAGAATGCTTTTCGCACTAACACAAAAAAAACCGGGTAAGCTTATCATATCGCACCGCTACAACCGCCTACCCTTGCTCCCTTCCGGTCCTGGGGGAATTCAGCAGGAGCTGGCCGTATGAGACTTACCCGGCGGTGCAAAACTATGAACTTTTTTTAATTTGCAAAAGCAATTAGCCGTACAGAATAAGTAAATTCCCTATTTTTGTCTGAACATCAAAAAACCAGAACAATGGAAAAAAAACCTACCCTCCTGCAGCATACTTTAATTTATGGCGCTATACTGGGCATAGTATCAATAATTATTTCCCTGGTAATGTATATTGCAGGCTATATGCCTGTAAACATAAAAAGTACTATCCTTACAGGGCTTATCAGCATAGCCATTTCTATAATATTTGTTTCCTACGGCATAAAATCTTACAGGGACAAAGTCCTTGATGGTAGCATTTCTTATGGCCAGGCATTTGTCGTTGGTTTACTTATCATTGTATTTTCAGCCTTATTGGGAGGAATTTACAATCTTATTTTTACCAACGTAATTGATCCTGAATACATGGACCGGGTATTGGAAGCAACCAAAAATTCAACTTATGACATGATGAGTAATATGGGCGCTACTGATGCACAAATTGAAGATTCGATGGATAAGTTTGATGAACGGATAGCTAAAATGACGCCGATGAGAACATTCATGCAGGGTTTTATATGGTCAGTAATTTTTGGTACTATAATCTCACTGATTGTTGCGGCTTTTACCAGGAAAAGCAAAAATCCGGTAGCCTGAAATTTGTAATCTTATCCGATGATGCCTGATATTTCAATTGTTATCCCTCTTTATAATGAAGCAGAGTCATTGCCTGTTCTTGCAGAGTGGATTGAACGGGTAATGAAGGACAATAATCTTTCTCATGAAGTGATCATGGTTGACGATGGCAGTAATGACGGCTCCTGGAACGTTATTGAAGAGCTTGCTGCCTCCAATCCTTCTATCAAAGGAATTAAATTCAGACGAAATTATGGTAAGTCAGCAGCTCTGCATTGCGCTTTTCGCAAAGCATCGGGTAACGTTGTGATAACCATGGATGCTGATCTTCAGGATAGCCCGGATGAAATCCCGGGGTTATACCAGATGATTTCTGACAAAGGTTATGACCTCGTATCGGGCTGGAAGAGGATCAGGTATGATAATAAGCTTACAAAAAATATCCCGAGTAAACTGTTCAATTTCAGTGCACGCATATTCAGTGGAATTAAACTGCACGACTTCAACTGCGGACTTAAGGCTTACCGGAACGATGTGGTAAAAGCCATTGAAGTATATGGCGAAATGCACAGGTATATTCCGATCATTGCAAAAAAAGCGGGATTTGGCAGTATAGGTGAAAAAATAGTTCAGCATCGGAAAAGGCAGTTCGGGAAAACGAAATTCGGACTTGAACGTTTTATAAATGGTTATCTCGATCTTCTGACTATTTCATTTATTTCACGATTCGGAAGGAGACCCATGCACTTTTTTGGATTACTGGGCACCTTGATGTTTATCATAGGTCTCGGCATGGCTCTTTACCTCGGAATTGTAAAACTGATCTCTGTGGCCAATCATATCCCGGCCCGATTGGTTACCGACAGCCCGTATTTTTACATTGCACTGACATCAATGATAATCGGAATGCAGCTCTTTACTGCAGGTTTCCTTGGAGAACTGGTCTCACGATCATCTCCGGGAAGGAACGATTATCATATTGAGAAAGAAATTTAGAATCATTCCCTGGTTATCTCCGGTTTTTCGCTTTGTTTACTGCTATGGAAGACAAGCCGCATGACAAAGGCTTTTATCATTCCGAGCCCGTAACCAATCAGCATTATGAACGATGTATAAACACTGACTATACCGATGAGAATACCCTTATTTTGTACTGCTGAATCAGCAAGAATAAGGATCATATAAAACAACAGGGACAATAGCCAGAATGCGGCAAAAAACTTTGAAAAAAAACTTAATAACAATCCACCGGCTAGATATAGCACAAATAACGAGGGAACAGTATGCACAGGCTTAAGAGCATCGCCATGTTTAACCTGCAGATCAATCCTGCCTTTACCGAATGAAAATACCTGTAGGTAGAATTTATAAAATGTGGATCTGCGTTTATGAAACACGTATGCCTTTTCTATCAGGCCGGTCTTATATCCATTTTTCTTAAGCCGGATACTGAGATCTATATCTTCCGAAACCTTTAATCCGCTGAATCCGCCAAGCTCATTGAAAACCTTCCTCCGGATACCCATATTAAATGTACGTGGCTGATAGTCGCCCACATGACCCTTTTTACCCCGAATTCCCCCAGTTGTAAAAAACGATGTCATGGCATAACTAATGGCCTTTTGCCTGATATCAAATGATTCATCTGCCCTGTCGGGACCTCCGTATGCATCCAGCAGGTTTGACAACAGAAATTCATTTACGATCGTAAAATATTGAGAAGGGATGATGCAATCCGAATCAAAGAAAACAATGTAATCACCCTTGGCATTTTCAACACCCCAGTTTCGCGATTCGCTGATACCGAGACCTTTTTTATAGAGGTGTTTTGTGGTGATGGTGTTTTTGAAATCAGCTAAGACATCCCTCACGGAATCATCGGGGCTGCCGTCGGCAAGAATTACCTCAAATTCACGATACGTTTGTTTATTCAGGCTTTGCAAAAGTTCCCTGACTTCATCCGGTCGCCTGAAAGTGGGAACTACTACTGAGTAGTACATTTATAGATAATAGAAAGATATAAACACCCGCCTTAATCGCCTACTTTACGCGTGCATCGTAAGTCGCACCCATTGAAAAATCACTGCCCTTAAGTTCC
>DATAEX010000131.1:0-2695 GCA_036257765.1 Bacteroidales bacterium | reverse complement strand
TTTATTTTTCAGTTGCAGGAATACGAAGAAGCAAGAAATAATTTCTCAAAGCTTTGCTGAATCCTATATACTCTACATCGGAACTTATACGGAAAAAGAAGCCCATGTGGATGGCAAAGCAGAGGGTATTTATATTTACAGAATGGATGCAAAAACAGGCAGTTTATCCTATTTAAACACTTCACCCCCAACGGTTAATCCTTCTTATCTCGATATCAGCAATGATGGGAAATACTTATATTCAGTGAATGAAACAGGAGGTGATTCTAACGCAGGCCGTGTTAGCGCTTTCAGGATTATTAATGATTATGCCGGACTTGAATTCATAAACCAGGTCTCTTCCGAAGGTGAATCCCCTTGTTTTATTGAGGCTGACAAAAACGGACATTTTGTTTTAACTGCGAACTATGGTACAGGTAATGTATCTTTAATACCGGTGAATACTGACGGATCACTTGAAATGCCTACATATACACACCAGCATGAAGGAAAAGGGATCACGACAAGACAGGAATCAGCGCATGCACACTGCATCAGGATTTCACCTGACGGAAATTTTGTTTATTCGAGCGATCTCGGAACAGATAAGGTTTACGTTTACAAAGTCACCGGTAACACTTTGGAGCAGTCAAGGTTTTATCAGGCGACGCCGGGTTCAGGACCAAGACACCTGGCTTTTCATCCTTCCAAATACATAGTTTACAGCATCAATGAGTTGAACGGAACTATTGATTGCCTTCACAGAGATACCATTTCAGGTGAACTAAAACGCTTCCAGACCGTTTCAACTGTTTCTGATGACAAAGGATCTCAGGCAGGCTCTGCAGACATTCATATCACTCCTTCGGGTGAGTTCTTGTATGCTACTAACCGTGGCGATTTAAACAACATTGCAGTATTCAGAGTAAATAATCAAACTGGCGAATTAAACCTGGTTACATATCAACCTGTTAAAGGGAATACGCCGAGAAACTTTGCTATTGACCCATCAGGAACGTTTTTGCTTGTGGCCAATCAGAACTCTGATAAGATAGTAACCTTCAGGATCGATCCTGTGACAGGACGGCTTGCAGAAACAGGTATTGAGACAAAAATACCCACCCCAGTCTGTATTAAATTTCTTCCTTCTCATTTACAGTTATAAGCAAATGAAAAACGATATTCTGGCAGGAAGGAACTTTGAAAACGAATTGAGGTTTAGTGCAAGCAGGAGTAGCGGTCCCGGAGGCCAGAATGTCAATAAAGTAAGTACCCGGGTAGAATTAAGGTTTGATGTCGGAGCATCTATGTGGCTTAATGATAATGAAAAGGCACTGGTATTTGCAAGGCTTGCATCAAAAATTTCTAAAGAGGGAATGCTTATTATCGTATCTCAGTCAGAACGTTCTCAATATGCGAACAGGGAAAAAGCGATTGAGAGATTTCATGCTGCTATAAGAAAAGCTATCACCCCTGTCAGGAAAAGAATCCTGTCCAAACCCACAGCAGCTTCTAAATTAAAAAGACTGGAAAAAAAGAAAATCATATCAAGGAAGAAAGAGCTCCGGAAACCTGTGGATGAATAATAATCACAATCCCAAAAAGACTATCCCGGCACCACATAAAGAAATGGCCGCACCTGCCAGTACGTGTTGATATTTTTCAAGCAAATTAAATTTGATAATTGAGATTCCCTTTGTCATCAGAACAACAACGGCAATCATTGTAAGAATGGTAGACGCAGCAAAAAGTATCGATATGTAGGCAACCGCCCCGTAATTATGTTCTGCTGCAGGATACATGAGAATAGGAATCAAAGGTTCACATGGACCAAATATGAAGATGGTGAATAATATCCAGAAAGTCATTTTCTTTTTATCACCTTTCATGTGATCATGTTCATGAGGATGCTTTTTCCAGAGCCGGTATAACCCCCAAAACATATAACCCAGCCCAAAGATCAATAACAACCACGCAGCAACGTTTCCACGGGAGCTTTCAATTTTTTCAATTCCAGATATGGCTATCCCGGCACCAATTCCGATAAAACCAATGATTATTGAACTCAATACATGCCCAAGCCCACACAAAGCAACTATGTTTACTGTCTTTAGCATCGACCATTTTCTGCTTCGCGACATGGCAATAAACGGAAGGTAATGATCAGGCCCGGCAAGGGTATGTAAGGTACCAAGTGCAAGTGCAGTTCCTGCAAGAAAAGAAATGTTTGTTTCCATGTTAAATGCCTGATTTTCTGTTCACAGAAACTAATATTACCTTTTTCAATTTCGTGTTACCAAATTACGATAATCAATTTAATTTCCAAACGGTTATATTTTCTAATTTTGAAACAAATAATAGAAATGGTGAATAAAAAAGCTTCGCGTTATCAGCGCATTTACATGCAAATCAATGAACTGCTCCGTACATGCGATGATATACAGTCACGAATGGCTACTGTCAATGCATTGCTTTATCATAAAATGGACGGGTTTTTCTGGGTTGGCTTTTATATATTAAAAAACGGAAAGCTTCTGGTCGGGCCTTACCAGGGACCACTAGCCTGTCTTGAACTTCCTGTTAATACAGGCGTCTGCTGGGCCGGTATAAATTCAGGCAAACCGGTAGTTGTTCCTGATGTTCATAAATTCCCAGGTCATATTGCCTGCGATTCACGTTCCAAATCAGAAATTGTAATTCCGGTTAAAAATGCTGA
>DATAEX010000128.1:0-23177 GCA_036257765.1 Bacteroidales bacterium | reverse complement strand
GCATCACCTTTGCTGTTTTACCTGGACCTGTTTATTCTGGGAATTCCAATGGGAGGCTTATGGGCGATTTTTGTAACCGCGGCGGCTGAACAATTCGGCACAAATATAAGGGCAACGGTTACCACTACGGCACCTAATTTTGTAAGAGGAGCCACGATTCTGATGACTTTCCTTCTTGGCAGCCTGACGCCGGTAACAGGGTTATGGACATCAGGTGTTATAGTAGGGGTAATCTTCATAGGTATCGCACTTGCTTCAGTATTTTTTACAGAAGAAACTTACGGAAAAGACCTTGATTATTCTGAAAATATCTGACATGGAAAACATTAAGATTTCAACAGCGCAATTTGAGAACAGAAGCGGAGATAAAGAATATAACCTGTCTGTGATCGACCGGCTTGCAGAAGCAGCTGCATCCCTTGGTTCAAAAGCCATCGCGTTCCATGAATGCTCCATAACAGGTTATTCCTTTGCCCGGAAACTCAACAAGGATCAATTGCTGGATCTCTCGGAGCATATACCTGACGGCAAAAGCATAAAAGAGTTGATCAGGATTGCAACGAAGCATAAAATAACAGTTTTGGCGGGTTTATTTGAAAAGGATGAACGATCCGCAATCTATAAGGCCTATGTATGTGTAAATAAGGACGGCCTTGTTGCCAGGTTCCGGAAGTTGCATCCGTTCATCAATCCAAATATCACTCCGGGTGACAGTTATTGTGTTTTTGATATGGAAGGATGGAAATGCGGAATTCTGATCTGTTATGACAACAATATCATTGAAAATGTGAGGGCAACAGCATTAATGGGTGCAGACATAATTTTTATGCCACATGTAACTATGTGCACTCCTTCTACACGTCCCGGAGCCGGCTTTGTAAATCCATCTTTATGGCAGAACCGTGAAACCGACCCCACATCGTTGCGTTTAGAATTCGATGGTATGAAAGGCAGGGATTGGCTCATGAAATGGCTTCCTTCAAGGGCTTATGATAACGGTATTTATGTTGTTTTTTCAAATCCTGTCGGAATGGACGATGATCAGCTGAAAAACGGCTGTTCTATGATCATTGATCCGTTTGGCGATATCCTTACCGAATGCAGAACACTTGGGGATGACATTGTTACTGCTACCCTGGTACCGGACAATATAAAACTTTCCGGAGGGTACCGGTATAGGATGGCCAGGCGGCCTGAATTATACCGTGATATAATTGGAAAGGATCATGTGTCACAGCAAAAAGTCGTTTGGATGAATGAAGAATAACCCATTCCGTGATTCATGTACACAAAAAAAGTAAAAACAGCAAGATTATCCATAATATCCAACAGCTTTCTGATTGTTTTGAAAGTTGTTGCCGGGATAATAAGCGGATCGGTGAGTATTATATCTGAAGCCATCCATTCAGGCATGGACCTTATTGCGGCCGTTATTGCTTTTGTTTCGGTTAAATATTCGGATGCACCGCCTGATGCAGGACATCCGTATGGTCACGGCAAATTTGAAAATGTCTCGGGTGTGATCGAGGCAGTTCTGATTTTCATTGCTGCCGGTTGGATCATTTATGAAGCCATCCACAAAATTATTCATCCGGTTGCCATTGAAAAAATAGGAACAGGAAGTATTATTATGGCTATTTCAGCGGGTGTCAATTACATAGTTTCCCGCAAGTTGTATAAAGTGGCAAAGGAAACTGACTCGATTGCTCTTGAAGCTGATGCCTTACACCTGAAGATGGATGTATTAACTTCTGCCGCCGTAGCTGTAGGACTATTATTAATAGGGATCACAGGATGGGCTTTTCTTGATCCTGTGGTGGCCATACTGGTAGCCCTTTTGATTCTGAAAGAATCATATGTTCTCATGATAAGTGCCTTCTCGCCATTGATTGATCATTCGCTTTCGGAGGAAGAAAACAAAATTATCAGGGAGGAAATTGTTAAACGTAATTTATCATTTCATAATCTGCGGACCCGAAAATCAGGTCAGTTCAGATTCGCCGATCTGCACCTGGAATTACCTGAAAATATGAGCCTTAAAGATGTTCACAGAATTTGCGATGAAATAGAAAATGAAATCGAAAACCGGATTGCCCACATGAGTATCAATATTCACGTAGAACCCGGAGATACAAAAGAGAACGTAGAAAGGTAAAACAGGAAAAAAGCACTCTTATATTTACTTGAATATTAATGCATTAGAATTTGATGTTGAGTTAATGCGCATACGCTTTTAATTCGTTAATCCATATTGTGAAAGGCAAAGAGCCGTTTTGTTTGTTAGTTACCCGAAACAGACTTCCTAACTTGGTTAAAATTTCCTGAATCCATGAAAGCATTGTACCTTTTTTTGATATGCATAACTGCAGTTGGTCTGCAGACTTACGGACAGGTTACAGTAAGCGGTCGCGTTGTTGACGATCAGCAGATTGCTCAACCCGGCGTGACCGTTCAGGTCAAGAACACCTTGCGGGGAACTATAACTGACGGTGACGGCAATTATTCCCTGACCGTTCAGCCCAGCGATACGCTTATCTTCTCGATGGTAGGAATGGCTACGCAGGTTGTACCGGTAAATAATCAGTCTCAAATTAACATTACTCTTGCCGTAGAAATGACAACGCTGGATGAAGTGGTTGTAGTGGGTTACGGTACACAAAGAGTAAAGGACCTTACCGCACCTGTTGTTACAGTTAAAGGATCCGATCTGGCGCGACAGGTTACTCCAAACGCCATGCAGGCCTTGCAGGGGAAAGTCCCCGGATTACAAATAATCAACACTGGCGTACCGGGCAGCGGTCCAACCGTAAAGATAAGGGGTGTGGGTTCAATTGGAGATTATGCTAATCCCCTTTATGTTGTAGATGGCGTGTTTGTTGACAATATAGATTTCCTTGGGGCAAGTGATATTGAAGATATAACGGTTCTTAAAGATGCTTCAGCAGCAGCCATATATGGTGTCAGAGCAGCAAACGGTGTCATCCTGGTAACTACCAGGAAAGGTTCATTTAAGCCATCCATAAGTTACGACGGCTATTATGGTTTGCAAATACCTGTTGATATACTTCCTATGGCCAACAAAAATCAATATGTTGAATTGTTCAACGAAGCGAACGCCAATATAACCGGATTTGTGCCCAGGGATCCCAACAATTACCCTGCCAGTACCGACTGGTATCAGAAACTTGTAAGGAACGCTCCCATGACCAGTCACAGCCTGGACATTTCGGGCGGGGAAAACAATACTTCATATGCTTTCGGGGGAAGTTATGTTTATCAGGAAGGCATCATGGATTCAAAAAATGATTATTCGCGGTACAATTTGCGTGGCCGGTTGGATCAGAACGTTAACCAATACATTAAAATAGGCCTGAACGTTATTATCACAAATTTCAACAGGTATAATCCGAATCAGGATGCATTTTTTGGCGCATATGTGAATCCCCCGGTGTACCCGGTTTACAATGAATCAAATTCCGATGCGTACCCGGTCAGGTTTGACTCGCCGCAACGTTACGGGTTTGGTAACCAATATGGCAATCCTGTAGCTGCATCCTATTATAACGATAGTTTTGAAAAAGGCAATAAAGTAGTATTTAACGCTTACACTGAAATCTACCCTATTAAAGATAAACTTACACTAAGAGTGTCTTATAATCAGGATCTGAGTAACTATATGAAACGGGATTTTGAACCTGAATTTAATGTAGGCGGATCTCAGGGTGTCCGGACATCTTCTCTTACGAAGGAATTCGGAAACTCAAATACACAGATTCTGGACAATACGATTACATTCAGGGATCAGGCGGGTCAGTTGAATTATTCAATCCTTCTGGGTCAATCCTCACGGTTGGAAAGATCGGATAATATGACCGGATTCGCCAAGAGTGTTCCGGGTCTCGATAATCAATCGAAATACCTGTCTACCGGCTCCTTCCTCGACCGTTTTTCAAATGATGATGCTGACAAGCATTTCAGTATTTCATATTTCACCAGGGGGACGCTTAATTATGCAGATAAATACCTTGCCACGCTTACTTTCAGAGCCGATGGAAGTCAGAAATTCCAGAAAAAATGGGGGTATTTTCCATCGGTTGGCCTGGGTTGGAACCTTACAAGGGAAGGATTCATGGAAAACCAGCAGATATTCAGTTACCTTAAGGTTCGTGCAAGCTGGGGCCTGCTTGGCAATGCTAATGTGCCGGCCAATTCAAGCGTTGTGATCGGACAAACCGGGGCAGGCAGCTCCGGCGTATTTGGCGACCGGCTGGTTCCCGGAATCGGGGCTCAGACAGTCATACCCTATTTCATGCGCTGGGAAGTAGTTAATGAGTTTGATGTGGGAATTGATTTTACATTGAATAACGATAAGCTTTCAGGCGAACTCGATTTATATCGCCGTGTTACAAACGACGTGATATTTTTTACTCCTATTGCAACAGGCGGAGGTGTGGTTGAGCAACTTCGCAATAACGGTACCGTGCTGAACGCCGGAATTGAACTTACTTTGAAATATTCAAGCGTTTTTGCCAACGGATTAAGGATGGATGTCGGCTTTAATGCGACAACGATCAAAAACGAAGTGCTGGAACTTCAAGGCAGGGATTATATTCCGGGGGCATTTGTCCGGGGAAACTATACAACGCGGACCGCAGTCGGCCATCCGATAGGATCATTTTATGGCTATGAAATAGCCGGCGTTTATGAAAGCGAAAGTGAGGCCCTTCTTGATCCTGTGAGCCAAACAATTAAAAACGAAGGGTTCTTTAAATATAAAGATCAGAATGATGACGATATCGTAAATGAAAATGACAAAGTATACCTGGGGAGTCCCATACCCTGGCTAATTTCAGGTATCGATCTTTCATTTAATTACAAAATGTTCGACCTGAACCTCTCATTCATGGGACAGCTGGGTAATAAGATACTGAATGCGAAGCGCATGAACAGGGATATATTTGCAGACGGCAATTATGACCGGGATATTTATGAGAACCGGTGGACCGAGGAAAATCTCTCGGACAAATATCCTTCGGCTGCAGCATACAACTACTCGTTTATACAGCAGGCAAATGATTTCTTTGTTGAAAATGGTTCGTTTGTGAGAATTCAGAATATCCAGGCGGGATACACAACCAGCAAAATTAAATTTATTCCGCAGCTAAGGATATATATTTCGGCTCAACGACCATTTACATTTTTTACATATAAAGGATTCACACCAGAAATAGGCGGGACCCCGATTTCGAGCGGGGTTGATAATTCAGTTTACCCTATGCAGGCAATATATACCATCGGATTAAAGGCAAATTTCTAATTAGTAAAAACAGGCACATGAAATCAAAATACATCATTCCGGCACTGATAATAAGTGTTATGCTGGCAGGCTGTGAGGATTATCTCGACGACAGGCCTGAAGGCACCATTCCTACAACAGGAATTGATTATACAAAAGCAGAGAATATTTTCCTTCCGGTTAGCGCTTCATATGCAAGCCTTAGGAGTTGGGGTGCGCACGCATTTCCTTATATAGGAGCCTTCGAAATTGCTTCTGATAATGCCGATAAAGGAAGCACACCCGAAGATAACCCACCAATGATTGAACTTGATAACCTGGATTATGAGTCCGATAACGGACTGATCAATGATCTGTGGATATCATTTTATGATATTGTAAGTAGTGCAAATTTCGCTTTACACCAGATGCCATTATTTGAGGCTGCCCTTTTGAATAACGCTGACAAGTTATTTTCACGTCAGTGCCAGGGTGAGGTCAAAACAATCAGGGCATACGCATACTTTAATCTTACCAGGCTTTTTGGAAGAGTACCAATAGTGGATACGCTTCTCACGTCAGAGGAACTTTCGGCACTTCAACAGGCATCGACACAGCAGCTTTATGATTTCATAGAAACCGATCTTGCCGATGCCATTGAAGTATTGCCTGAAAGTTATACTCCGGAATGGGCAGGGAGGATCACAAAGTTCACTGCCATGGCATTAAAGGCTAAAGTTCATCTCTACCAGGAAGAATGGGATTCAGTTGCATCGCTGACCGACCGGATTATTGCTTCAGGCCAGTTTGACCTCCTTGAGGATTTTCGGGAGGTTTTCAGTGTTGAGGGGGAAAACAGCGAGGAATCACTTTTTGAACTTCAGAGTTCGACGCTGGGTAAAACCGTCGGTGATGCTACCTTTATTGAATATGCCTATGTGCAGGGACCTCGCGGAAACACCCCGGGAAATATGCAGGGATGGGGATTCTGTACTCCAAGCCAGAATCTCATTGACTTTTATACTGCAAGGGATGAAGCTATCCGCCCGGCAACCACATTGCTGTACAGGGGAACGAAAACACCTGAAGGCGACAGCATCCGGTCGATCTGCGTCAACCCCGTATATAACGGCAAGGTCTATACCCCGTCGTCCTATAACATCTGGAACTTTAACGGTTACGGATTTGAACATAACGTTCGTATTCTTCGTTATTCAGAGGTCCTGTTGATGTATGCCGAGTCTAAAGTTCAGGGTTCCGGTTGGCCAACAGTAAGTGGCCTGACAGCGGACGATGCCGTGAACCTGGTTAGGGAAAGAGCCGGACTTACAGTACTCTCAGGTGCCACAGTGCAGGATATATGGGACGAAAGAAGGGCAGAACTGGCAATGGAAGAAGACCGGTTTTTTGATCTGATAAGGACAGGTCAGGCTGTAACGGCGCTTGCTGATAAGGGATTTGTTACCGGGAAACATGAGGTATACCCTATTCCATCACCGCAGTTGCAGTTGAACCCAAATCTGGTCCAAAACGCCGGTTATTGACTTTAATAAATAAAACTTAATGTTCAATTAATATCTATCAACTATGAAAAACAAATTTGGTCTGATTGGAGTAATGTTCGGGACATTGCTCATGAGCGCTATCTTGGTATCCTCATGTAATAAGGATGACGACGATGATGGCGGAAATAACGGGAAAATCGATCCTAACACTATCGCAACATCCAATCTTATTGCCTATTTTCCGCTGGAAGAGGAAGGCGAGGCTGTAGAGTATTCAAACGACATGCTGACCTTTAACCAGGCAGTCGGTTCAACCTCTTTCGTTACGGCCAGAAGAGGCAACGGCTATCAGGGATCGGCAACAGAAGCATACCTTGAGTATGATATTGCTTCGGGTACGGCTCTCAAAACACTTGATGAAGTTACCATTTCATGTTGGGTTAAAACTCATCACCCCCTGGGAGGTGCTGCAAAAATTCTTACCATCAACGGAGGCGACCCATTCATGGGCG
The DNA here is from genome assembly GCA_036257765.1 of Bacteroidales bacterium. GTDB lineage: Bacteria > Bacteroidota > Bacteroidia > Bacteroidales > UBA10428 > UBA5072. Next base: position 15,885 of record DATAEX010000128.1, on the reverse strand, counting down.
CTATGGCCTTATTACAGGAAAGTGCTGCTGCCGGTGACTCAGTAGATATAAAATTCTATATTTATGATAGTGAATCGCCTGACTGGAAAGGACAGGATATAAGAATTCAAAGCAGTAGATTCACCAACGATTTGTGGTTCCATCTGGTTGCATTGTATAATAAAACAACATCGTCGATGGAACTATACTCCAATGGAGTGTTGGTTGCCACCCAGATCAAATATGCAGGACCTGATCCCGGCGAAGGCGATCAGCCTTTACTCGGCCCCATCAAACTTGGTCAGGATATGACCAAATTACATATCGGCACATGGGCTCAGCAGATTGCGGGGGCTCCTGAAGCATGGATGAAATATTATCCGGGTACCGTTGACGAAATAAGAATATACAACAAAGCTCTTTCGGCAGACGAGATCAATGATCTTTATGAGGCCGAAGTAACTCAGATCAACTAAAAATACAGGGTGTGCCGTATGCCTATACGGCCACCCTTTTAAATCGGATAAATGATCAGGTGGATTATTCTGCCCATTTTACTGGTTTTGATATCCTGCAAAAAGGATCCGGATGACCAGGAAACTCGTGAAATCATTATCGATTCGGTGTACATTAACGATACCTACATTCCGAATGGCGGCAGTATAAGCAATGTGAACATTGAGGAGGTTGAGATCCGGGCTGTATTTCACTCTCCTGTGGATACCGATCAGTTTAACAATGAAAAGCTGTTTATTACCGGCGGAATTGATACAAATTATAGCTATTACTTTCAGAACGACCGGCAGCATCTGATCATAAATTTCGGCGAACTGGAATCCCTGGCCACTTATCGTGTTTTATTCGATCAGGGAAGTAATCTGGGTGGATTTATCTATGATAGTTATACCTTCGTTTTTCATACCGCACTGGATGAAACTCCAAAATTTCCTGTAATTGAGGATGATTCGCTCCTGACCCTTATACAAAGAAAAACATTCGATTATTTCTGGGATTACGGTCATCCCGTGTCGGGATTAAGCCGTGATCGACTGGGAGGAGGTGATGTAGTAACATCAGGAGGAAGCGGATTTGGAATGATGGCCATCCTGGTTGGTATTGAACGTGGCTTTATTACTCGCCAGGAAGGATTTGAACGTTTAAATACAATGGTTAATTTTCTGATTAAGCCATCTACCAATAAATTTCACGGTGCTTTCCCCCATTGGCTCAACGGTTCATCAGGGATGGTTTACCCGTTCAGTACAACGGATAACGGAGGTGATCTGGTTGAAACTGCATTTCTAATGCAGGGGCTCCTTACAGTGAAGCAATATTTTACAAACGGATCCGTACAGGAAACAGCAATGTGTGATTCCATCACGAAAATATGGGGCGGTGTGGAATGGGACTGGTACAGGCACGATAGTCAGAACCGGCTGTACTGGCATTGGTCTCCGGACTATAACTGGGAAATGAATATGCCGGTTACGGGATGGAATGAAGCGCTTATAGTTTATATCCTGGCAGCTTCGTCTCCTTCACACAGCATAACCAAAGAGGTCTATGATGAAGGTTGGGCCCGGAACGGGGCCATCCGCAATGGCAATACTTATTACAACATTGAGCTTCCGCTGGGAGAATCCCTCGGCGGTCCCATGTTCTTCGCCCATTATTCATTTCTTGGTTTAGATCCACGGAATCTCGATGATGTTTACGCGGATTACTGGGTTCAGAATACGGCCCATGCCCTGATTAACCATGCTTACTGCGCAGACAATCCGATGAATTATCCCGGTTACAGCGAAGATTGTTGGGGACTAACCGCCAGTGACATTCCAAACGGATATAGCGCGAGCTCTCCGACCAATGATCTGGGTGTGATTGCGCCAACAGCAGCAATTTCCTCCATTCCTTATACTCCTGACAAAAGCATGGATGCTATAAGGTTTTTTTACTATATACTTGGGGACCAGCTCTGGGGTGAATATGGTTTCTATGACGCTTTCAGCCTGAAAGACCGCTGGTTTGCCTCATCATTTCTTGCAATTGACCAGGGGCCTATTGTTTGCATGATCGAGAACTATCGCACGGGCCTTCTCTGGGAGCTTTTTATGCAGGATGAGGATGTTAAGGCAGGCCTGACCAAACTTGGATTCAGCTATTAATATGAAAAAGATCGGCTATTTATTGATTACACTTTTGCTTCTGACTTCAGGCTGCAAAAGTCAAAAGGATTTCTCAATACAAAAAAAATCGTCAGTTGCAATCTCAGACGATTCGTTGCTTACGCTTACTGAATTTCGAACATTTCAATATTTCTGGGATGGTGCTGAACCGGTTTCAGGAATGGCACGTGAACGCTATCATGTCGATGGCAACTATCCGGAAAACGACATGAATGTGATTACCACAGGCGGAACAGGTTTTGGTGTGATGGCCATACTTACGGGTATCGAAAGAGGTTTTATCACGCGCGAAGAAGGATTTTCCAGGCTGAATCGTATCGTTAACAATCTTGAAAAAGCCGACAGGTTTCATGGAGCCTATCCACACTGGCTTTGGGGAGAAACAGGGAAAGTTAAACCATTCAGTCCGAAGGACAACGGTGCCGATATTGTTGAAACAGCCTATCTGATGCAGGGGTTGATAACTGTAAGGGAATATTTTAAGAATGGCAGCCAATCCGAAAAAGCGCTGGCAGAAAAAATTGATAAAATCTGGAAAGAGGTCGACTGGAACTGGTTCACAAAAAACGGAAGTGAAAAGGTCATATTCTGGCACTGGTCACCCAATTTTGGATGGGAAATAAACCATAAAATTCAGGGTTATAATGAATGCCTGATCACTTATATCCTGGCTGCATCCTCTCCGACCCACCCGGTTGATCCGGCTGCTTATCATGCAGGATGGACAAGAAACGGGACTATTGTTTCACAGAATGAAAAGTATGGATACAAGCTTTACCTTAAACATGACGGAGCAGAAGAATACGGTGGACCTCTTTTCTGGGCACATTATTCATACCTTGGACTTGATCCCCGCAAAATTAGCGACAGGTATGCCGACTACTGGGATGTCAATTATAACCAGACACTTATAAATTGGCAATGGTGCGTGGACAATCCACTGAATTATGCCGGGTACAGCGATTCATGTTGGGGTCTTACTGCAGGATATTCTCCCCAGGGATATGCTGCACATGCCCCGGGAAATAATAACGACCTCGGGGTAATAACACCTTCGGGTGCACTTTCCTCTTTTCCTTACACACCGGAGCAATCGATGAAGGCATTGAAATATTTTTATTACAGATTGGGGGACAGGATATTCGGAAAATATGGATTTTATGATGGTTTTCATCAGGCAAAAAACTGGTATCCGCAGCGTTACCTGGCCATCGACCAGGGCCCCGTTATAGTGATGATTGAAAATTACCGCAGCTCACTTTTATGGGACCTTTTTATGGAGGCAGCTGAGATTCGCACAGGCCTTGAGCGACTTGGATTTACTGTTACTGATTAGATTTTTTTGTACATTTACTCTGACCTGAATACTCAAAGGTTTTTATGTCAGAGTTAAAAAAGCATCACTTTCCTGTTACTGTCTTTCTGTTTTTACTTGTCAGCTGGATTAGCCTTAATGCACAATATAAATCCGAGCCTGATATCATTCGTATCCTCCCTGAGAACAGAATACCGGTTGACAATCAGAATTGGGAAATTAGCCAGGATCCGGTATCCGGATACATGTATTTTGCCAATTCTACGGGACTCGTCCAATACAATGGTTTGAGCGCAGTGACTTATGATCTGCCGGGGAAACACAGCATCCGCTCTGTTTATGCCGATGATGACGGCAGCATATATACCGGATCTTATGAGGAATTCGGAGTATGGAAGGACAATGGCAAAGGGGAACTCATATATCATTCACTTTCAGACGGAATCGAAATTCCCAAAAACGATGAGATCTGGAATATCCTTGAATTAAATGATACGCTGTTTTTCCAGTCGTTCACAACTATTTATGCCTGCTTCGGGGGTAAAGTAACTACTATCGCATCTCCCTCAATAATGCTGTTCATGTTCAGAGCCGGTAATTCTTTTATTGTACAGGCGCTCGGAAAAGGGTTGTTTTTTTTTAACGGAAGAAATTTCGCATTTATCCCGGGAAGTGAAATATTTTCAGCCCGTGAAATACTTTCTATTATGAAAGTGTCGGAGGATTCCTATTGGATCTGCACAGCGAGGGACGGTTTATATAAATTCAGCAACAACAATTTCAGCCACCTAAACAACTTGCTTTCAGATTATCTTAAAATTTATTCCTGCAATGCGGGTGTTTCATTGAACGATTCAGTCGTGGTGTTCGGTACTATCCTCAACGGCCTCGTTTTTGCCAATCCAAAAGGGGAAATTCTTAAGACCTTTAATTACGCTAACGGATTGAACAACAATACGGTTCTTTCGCTGTATAAAGACAAAGAAAGTAATATTTGGGCGGGACTTGATGAGGGTGTGGCCTGTATAAGCAGCAACTCACCATACACGCTTTTCACTGACCGCAGGGGCACGCTTGGTACAATATATACCGTAATGAGAAAGGGCGACCTGATTTACTTCGGCACGAATCATGGACTTTTTGTTGCCGATGTTGCCGATATCAACGGCGAATATTCATTTTTAAACCTGGGGCTTGTTCCGCAGACACAGGGACAGGTTTGGAAACTTTATGAATTTGGCGATGACCTTTTTTGCGGACATAATGACGGAACATTCATAGTAAAAGGCCGGTCGATAGAGAAAATCTCTGAAATTACGGGTGGGTGGGCATTTACAGTTTATCGTGATATATTGCTGCAGGGTACTTATACAGGCATCGCTGGTTTTAAAAAGGTTTCATCCGGCAAATGGCATCCAGGCAGGAGAATCGAAGGCTTTAACCAACCTACCCGCTACATTGAAACCGATTATCTGGGATATGTCTGGGCTGTTCATCCCCAAAAAGGAATTTACAGGCTGGAGTTAAATGAGAATGCAGATTCAGTGATCAGCAGGATGCATTTTCCAAATATTGAAGGGAAATCCGGCAGGATTACTCTATCGGTGATCAACAACCAGGTTGTTTTTATGAATACGATAAACATTTATTCTTTCGATCCGGAAAACCGCAGATTTTTTCAGCTAAAATCACTGGAATCCGGTTTAAAGGAATACATCAGATCAACACAAATTATACACTACGAAAAGAACAGTTATTGGTTTATCCTAGGAAATAAAATAGCATTGTTTGATATTTCCAGATCGTCAGAGGCTAAAAAATTGATGGAGCTTATGCAGGAATATACAGAGCTTCCTGAACTGGAACAACAAATAGTCGCACTCGACAATCAGTATCTTCTCATACCGACGCGACAGGCATTTACTCTTTTCAATGTGGCTTCAGCGGATACTCAAATGCACATAAAGCCACCGGAAATTGTTCGACTGGCTTTCTTCGGTAAATCAGGGAACCGCGTAATAAAACCAGGAACCGGCAGGATTTCAGTTTCAAACAATCTTAATAATCTTACCGTTTATGTAGCTCATCCTTTTGCATATGGGAAAGGCGAAAAAGAGATCACTTACCGGATATCAGAAATCGACAGTACATGGCGTTTTGCGCAAGGAGATAATTTTTCCTGTCTAAACCTGAAATACGGCACGTATACTGCTGAAATCAGATCCTCTGCCGGGACAGGGATAAATCAGTTCACATTTATCATAAAAAGGCCATGGTTTCTTAGCATTGTTGCATGGTTATGTTATTTCACTACCCTGGTATTGCTTTTTATAGCAGGCCGAAGGATTTTTAAAATAGAACTGAACCGTCAAAGAAAGATGATTGAATTTGAAGTAAAGAAGAAACGTCTGGAAAGTGAGCTCGATTATAAAAGCTATGAGTTGATGCTAACCATGCGGTATCTGATCAGGAAAACCGAAATATTGAAAGAACTTCAGATCCAGATCGATTCCCTTAAGGATGAAGCATCAAAATATCCGGTAAAATACGTCAGGGAGATGGAACGGATTATCAACGAGGGACTTAATTCCCAGACTGAAGAATGGAAATCGGTTATGAATAATCTGAAGTTATCCCAGGAAGGATTCTTCAGAAGACTTAAGGAAAAGTTTCCCGGTCTCACTCCTAATGATCTTCGCCTTTGCTCATACCTCAGAATGAACTTTACCACAAAGGAAATTGCACATTTGCTGAACATTTCAGGAAGAGCTGTTGAAATAGGTCGTTACAGACTTCGATCCAAAATGAAGCTGGACCATAGTACGAATCTAACCGAATTCCTCATTGCAGAGGCAGAGAAGTAAGAATATGCCATTGAAGGTTTTGACCAGTGGGCATAAGTAGCTCCATATTTGGGCAGATATTATACTTAATTAGCGATTCAGCCTAAACAAAAGTAATTACTGATTGGTTATAGGAAGGGTATTACGGCATCGCTGTTTATCGGGTGTGCGACTATGAATGCAATACCGGAAAACATGAGTGATCATACGGAAATTAAAAATTCAGACCGGAAATTCATAGCCTTGCTTGAATCAGCGCCCGATTCAATGATAATAACCGGGAGCGATGGCAGTATAATAATGGTGAATAAACAGACAGAAATCCTGTTTGAGTACTCAAGAGATGAAATTATAGGTAGTAAAGTTGAAATTCTTATTCCTGAAAAATATCACAAAAGACACCGTAAGGAGAGAATGGAATATGCTGCAAAACCCCGTACAAGACCTATGGGAATAGGGATGGAATTATTCGGCAGGAAAAAAGATGGTACTGATTTTCCTGTTGAGGTGAGCTTAAGTCCCCTGCATTGGGATATTACCGGGGAAATAATGATAATAGCAGCCATTCGGGATGTTTCAAAACAAAAACAGGCTCAGGCTGAACTGGCAAAAAGAACAAAGGAACTGGAGACCATAAACAGGGAACTGGAATCCTTTTCCTATTCAGTATCGCATGATTTACGTGCTCCGTTAAGAAGCATTGAAGGATTCAGCAATAAAATCATCAATGAATTTGCAAACAACATCGATGACAAAGCGCGTGGTTATTTCTTGCGGATTATAAAAGCGACCAGGCATATGGGCATCCTGATCGATGATATACTTAAGTTGTCAAGGATCTCAAGAATTGAGATGAATCCCGAATATATCGATATATCTGAAATTGCTCAATCAATAAGTAATGAATTATCCGAATCGGAACCTCTCAGACGGGCTGAAGTAAAAATTCAACCTTCGATTACTTGCTGTGCCGACAAGAACCTTATTACAATTGCACTTCAGAATCTCCTGGAAAATGCCTGGAAATACAGCCGTAAAAAAGACCAAACTATTATTGAATTCGGTACAAAAGAGCTGAACGGAAATACCGTTTATTTTATAAAAGACAACGGAGTGGGTTTCAACATGAATTATGCAGGTAATTTGTTCAAGGCATTTCAAAGACTTCACAGTAATGCCGAATTTGAAGGAACTGGAATTGGTCTGGCTACGGTACATCGTATCATTGAACGTCACAGCGGAGACATTTGGGCAGAAAGTGAAGAAAACAAAGGCACAGCATTTTATTTTACCCTGTTCTCAAAAAGTTAGATAACAAAAAAATAGTGGAAGCATGAGAAAACCGATCCGTGTGTTGTTGATTGAGGACAATGAAGACGATGAAATCCTGGAAGTTGATGTTCTGGAGAAAGGCGGATTCGATGTGATTCATAAGCGGGTCGACACACCCGAAGACCTGAAAAAAGCTCTTGAAGAAAATACCTGGGATTGTATTATTTCAGATTACGCTCTTCCCCTCTTTACCGGTGTAGATGCATTAAACATTTTCAGGGAAACTGGGATCGATATACCTTTTATTATAGTATCGGGGGTCATTGGTGAAGAAACAGCAGTAATAGCGATGAAGGCCGGTGTGCACGATTATATAATGAAGACAAATCTGAATCGTCTTATTCCTGCACTTCAGAGAGAATTACGTGAAGCCGATGTCAGGCGTCAGAAGAAACAGACAGAAGAAAATATTAGATTTGAACGGCAGCTTTTAAGAACGTTGATTGATAATTTACCTGACCTGATCTATATAAAAGACACGGAATGCAGGAGGACAGTAGCAAATCTGGCCGATGTCAGATTTGCCGGATACTCTTCCGAGCAGGAAATGATTGGCAAAACTGACATCGAGATATTTAATAACGAATACGGCAAACGAAGTCATGCTGCCGATTTAACCGTCTTGCAAACGGGTGTGGCACAAATAAATTATGAAGAAGAACTGACTGATAAAGAGGGCAATAAACAATGGTATACCATTTCTAAAATTCCTATTTACGATTCACTGAATAATATCAGCGGACTTGTTGCAATTTCTCACGATATCACCGGGAGGAAAAAAATGGAAATGAAGGTCCTTGAAAATGAACAAAATCTAAAGAATCAAAATCTTGAATATGAGGCCTTGAATAAAGAATATCTTACACTGAACGAGGAAATTTCGGAAAGCCTTCAGCGAATCCAGAAAATGAACGACGAGCTGGTAACTGCGAAAAATAAAGCGGAAGAATCAGACAGGCTCAAATCATCTTTTCTGGCAAACATGAGTCATGAAATCCGTACCCCGTTAAATGCCATACTGGGCTTCTCTTCATTTCTTAAAAACCCTGAATTATCGAGGGAAAGGATTGAAGAATTTGTCGATATTATTGATGCAAGCGGCCATCAGTTACTGTCGGTAATAAATGACATACTTGAGATTTCCCAGATTGAATCGGGTCATATAAGCATAACCATAGAATCAGTAAATATCACCAAGCTTCTTAATGAACTTTTCATTTTATTCAAAAAGGACGCTTCGGCTAACAATCTAGATATTGTACTCAATATCAACAATTCAGCGGATGATATCATAACTCGTACAGACGGGGGAAAGGTCCGTCAGGTATTAATAAATCTGCTCAACAACGCAATAAAATTCACTCATGAGGGCAGAGTGGAATTTGCCGCCAGGGTAGCTAAAAATCAGGTTATTTTTTATGTTAAAGATACCGGCATAGGTATTGATCCAAATGATCAGGCTATTATTTTCGAACCATTCCGCCAGGTTGAAACTACTATAACACGTAACTACGGAGGTAACGGCCTCGGGTTATCTATATCGCGCGCTTTGGTTGAAAAGCTGGGTGGTAAAATGACAGTTCATTCAATACCAAAAAAGGGTTCTACTTTTGGTTTTACAATACCCTACCTTACCGATGATCAAACTGCAACCCGGGAAGATAAGGTGAAATCCGGTACACCGACTTATAACTGGAAAAATCACCAGATTCTTGTGGCTGAAGATGAAATCTACAATTATCGTTTTATTGAGGAAATGCTCGCTTCAACGCATGTTAAAGTTTTGCATGCCCGTGACGGGAAGGAAGCAGTTGAAATGGTCAGAAACAACCCGGATATTTCGCTGGTTATCATGGATTTGAAAATGCCTGGAATGGACGGATATGAAGCAACAGAAATCATCAAGCAGATAAGGCCTGAACTGCCGGTGATTGCACAAACTGCCACAGTGCACAATAGCACAGAAGATGCACACAACGCAGGATTTGATGAGTATCTTTCAAAACCAATTGAAATCAATTCCTTTATGGAAGTAATAGATGCGTATCTGGATACCTGAATTGTTTTGACTTAAAATATCTGGTTTAGCGGGTTTTCTTCCATCATTCCGGACATCTTACGCAACGTATTCCAATTTCGGGCAGTTGCTGATACTTTAAATTTTCTCTCTATCAGGTTTATTGAAAATTTCGATCTGCCGGAGCCATTATGATAATAAATGTAAATGACATCATTAAAAAGATAGTAATTCTCCACAAGCGGAAGTTCTTTCTTCAGTTTGGCTAATTTATCAGGATCTATGGCATCAGAAAGCAACATCATGATCTTTCTTGAATCCTGAGTTTCCTTTTTATCATCGAAGGGATCGGTATTAATTATTTGTTTCAGTTCAGAGACTGTTTTGACGATCAAATCGACATCCAGATCGAATCTGCTTTTTATTAGACTCTGAATGTGATTACGTACAGACTCTTTATCAGTATCCGATTTAACCACCAGATTGCCGCTGTTGATGTATGTATGCACTTCTGCAAAGGTTTTTTCTTCAAGAACATTTTTCAGCTCACTCATCCTGATTTTGTAATTACCTCCCACATTTACACCACGAAGGAAAACTGCATATTGAGCCATATTTAAGAATTTACATTTAGAGCCTGTTTAAATTCGGATTCAATTTATTTTTATTTGTAATTGCATTTAGCCCTGTAAGGGCGAAATCTTTGTACATAGAATTCTATCTAAATTTATCATGAGCGCTGTAAGTGCGAAATCGTATCAACAATTGCGATTTCGCCCCGATGGGGCTCTGACAGTACCATCATAAATATCTGTTACAAAGATATCGCCCCTCTGGGGCTGGTTGTTCCATAGAATTTCATTATGTTAAAATTTAGGGTTAGCTGTTATTTTTAAACAGGTTCTTAGTTTTCTCAGCGGAAAAGTAAAAACTTTCCCTCAATTGATTCCATGCTGACCTTATTGTTATTCACTATATAATCAAATGCCTCTCGTGTAAAAGAATCGCCTTTTTCGGTGAGTGTAATCAATTCATCATTTAATTCAATCATATTGTTTTTCAGAGCCAATTCAAGTATGAGGTTGGCTTTTTCCTTTTGCCAGTTAAAATGGCCTGTCATGTGCGTTATTTTGGTTTCCTCAGGTTTGGTTTTACTGTGATTCTTTATATGGAGAAGGAAAGTCAGCAGGGAATACTCACGTTTCTGATGATGTTGTCGGATAAGCACAGAAATAAGGCCTTTATCAGGCGCAATTATAAATGCTATAAGAAACATTATACCAAGAACGGTTGCCATTGAACCCGATATTGAAACATCAAGTGCATGAGCAAGCCAATAACCCGACAGGGCAGAAAATACCCCGAATAATATTGACAGCAGTATCATTTTCTTCAGATTATCGGTAAGCAAATATGCAACGGCAGCTGGGACAATCATAAGAGCAACAACGAGGATTGCCCCCACCGCATCAAATGCCCCGACCGTTGTTACCGACGTCAGGGTCATAAGACAATAGTGAATGACGGCCGGACTAAATCCGAACGATGCAGCCAGGCCCGCATCAAATGTGCTTATCTTCAACTCCTTGAAAAAAGCTACCAGAAAACCTACGGAAATAAGAAGAATGCTACCCATGACCCAAAGTGATTTCGGTCCCAGATCAGCATTTCCGTAGTAGAAACGATCGAAAGGTGCAAATGCAAGATCACCAACCAGGACTGCGTCAGTATCAAGGTGTACATCTCCTGCATTCCTGGCGATAAGAATTACACCAATGCTGAAAAGAGCAGGGAAGACTAAACCGATGGCTGTATCTTCTTTAACCATTCCCGTTTTATTTATGAGTTCCACCATTACTACGGTGAGAATTCCTGTTAATGCAGCCACTATAACCAGCAATGGGGAAGAAAGATCCTGCACAACGAAGAAACCCAATACAATACCTGGAAGGATCGAATGACTGATAGCATCACTGATCATCGCCATCTTTCTTAAAACAAGAAATACTCCCGGAATAGCACATGTAACTGCTACTACAGAGGCGATAATCTGAATTTCAATTTGTGCGGAGTTCATTTTTCAAGATATAATGCCGATTTTTCCATTGCCTGAAAATTTTTAAAAGCAAGCCCCTTTCAAAGCCGAATATGAATGAGATGAAAACAAGGGCTGATGCAATTAGCACGATTACAGGGCCAGTTGAGAGGTTCGACATGGATGAACTAATAGCGGTACCTGTAACTCCCGAAAATGCTCCAAAAGCGGCCGCAAGGATAATCATTAAACCGAGCCGGTTTGTCCATTGTCGTGCTGCGGCTGCAGGTGCCAGTAACATTGCGCTCATAAGAACAACGCCGACTGTCTGCAGACCGATAATAATGCCAACCACTATCAGAGAGGTAAGCACTATATCGAGAGCTAAAATATTGAATCCGATAGTTTTGGCATATTGGGGATCGAAAGCAAGGATCTTGAATTCCTTATAAAAAATAATCACAATGATGATTGATATTCCGCCTACGGCGGCAAGCAGATACAAGTCACTAACAACCAGAGTAGCTGCCTGTCCGAAGAGGAATTTATCCAATCCTGCCTGATTGGCATCAGGTAATTTCTGGATATGCGTAAGAAGAAGCATACCAAAACCAAAGAAGACTGAAAGGATCAGACCCAGGGCGGTATCCGATTTCAGATGAGTTTTTGTGGTGATTCCCATAATCCAGAGGGTAGCAATCAATCCGCTGATCACGGCTCCCATAAAAAGTACCAGCGGCTCCTTTGATCCTGTTATGAGAAATGCCAGTGCTATCCCGGGTAATGATGCATGGGATATGGCATCCCCAAGCAGACTTTGTTTTCTCAAAACGGCAAAACTCCCAAGTATTCCGCAAACGATACCTATAATGGCTGTCCCCAGACTGATAGTCCTTATGGTATAGTCCTGCATTAATAAAACCAGGTAATCTGTAATATTCATACCTCTTTTTTTTGCATAACACCTTTGAAACTTACCCCATAAGTAAGGGCGAGGTTATTATCGGTAAAGAATTCTTTTACCGGACCGGTGGCTACCTTTTTCACATTCAGGAATGTCACCCAATCGAAATATTCCGCCACAGTCTGCAGATCATGATGGACCACAACCAGAGTTTTTCCTGCTTTCCGGAGTTCTTTAAGAATATTAACGATGGCTGATTCCGTGGTGGCATCAACACCCTGAAATGGCTCATCCATGAAATAAATCTGCGCATCTTGTACCAGTGCCCTGGCGAGGAATATACGCTGCTGTTGACCGCCTGAAAGCTGGCTGATCTGCCGGTTGCGGAATTCGAGCATTCCTACTTTTTCGAGCGCTTCAAGTGCAGCCTTTTTCTCTTTAAAACCAGGCCTCCTGACCCATCCCAGCCGGCCATAAGTGCCCATTAAAACCACGTCGAGGCTTGTTGTGGGAAAATCCCAGTCAACACTTCCCTTTTGAGGAACGTAAGCAACAAGCGAACGATTTTTCCTGTAAGATTTTCCGTATATAGTTACCGTACCGGCCACCGGTTTAACTATATCGAGTATTGCTTTAATAAGAGTGGATTTACCGGCGCCATTCGGCCCGACAATGGCCATCATAACACCTTCGGGTATCTCAAGGTCTATATCCCACAATACCGGTTTATATTTGTAGGCAACTGTCAGATCGTCCACCGTTACTGCCATTTTGCGTTCCATAACTTAATTATTCATGGTTCTTTTATCTATTTCAATGCATTTACAATCGTGTTCACATTATGCATGAACATCCCTGTATAAGTTCCTTCGGGAGTCCCTGTATTGCCAAGGGCATCGGAGAACAGAGATCCTCCGATCTTCACGTTGAAACCCTTACTTTTTACTGCTTCTCTCAACGCTTCGATATTTCGCAAGGGTACAGAAGTTTCAACGAAAATCGCCTTTACTTTTCGCGAGGTTATCAAATCAGCAAGCTTTTGAACATCCTGAACACCGGCTTCAGTGGCTGTGCTGATTCCCTGCAATCCAAGCACTTCAAAACCGTATGCCCTCCCGAAATAATTGAATGCATCATGGGCCGTAATCAGGATACGCTTATCTTGCTGCAATTCATTTATCTTATTTACAATGATCTTTTCTGTTGAATCGAGCCGGTAAACATATTTATGCATGTTTTCCATGTATTGAATGCTGTTCACCGTATCTATCCTGGAAAGAAAATGAGCCACATAAAATGCGGCAAGTTTCCAGTTGCTTATGTCGAACCAGATATGCGGATCGTAACTGGATGCAAAATTTGCCGAAGATATCAGCGAATCACGGGGTATGGTATCGGAAATTGCCACAATCCGGATGCCTTGCCGATCCATTTTTTCAAAAATATCCTGCATTTTGCCTTCGAGGTGGAGTCCGCTATAAAAAACTATATCAGCATTGAACAGAAGATTAACATCTCCCTCACTGGCTTTATACAGATGCGGATCAACTCCGGCTCCCATCAGCCCTCTTACTTCGATTGCATTTCCGCCAATTTCACTTACAAGTTCACGAATGAGTGAGGTGGTAGCCACAACATTCAGTTTATTACTCTGATTATTCTTCCCTGAAATACACGCAGTGAGTAAGAAAATGAGAAGGTACGGTAGTATTCGTTTCAACATAAGCGATTCTTTAAGTTCCCTTTTGCGGGGGTATTTGAGTTATAAAAATTATATTGGCGATATCACGGTTAAGTAATATTTTCTTTTTGCCGGTTTTTATTTCAGTCATATTTACTTTTTCATATTGATTCAGAACTTTCAGCTTTGTCCCTATCTTCAGGTTATTGCTTGTACAGAAATCGAAAAATTCCTTATCGGATCCTATCAGTCCTGTTATCTCATAATTCCTTCCGGTCTCAGCAAAGGTCAAAAGCACCTGCTCTGAGCGATACCACATGCTACCGTGTTCATCGGGTATCGGTTCCCCGTGTGGATCAATCTCAGGATAGCCCAGATAAGCACTGATCTTCTCAGCAAGAAAATCCGATGTCTGATGTTCAAGCATCTCCGCTTCACGATGAATCTCATGTAATGACAGGTTAAATACCCTGAAAAGGAAGGCTTCCCACAGGCGGTGCTTGCGGATTACATGAAGTGCCATTTTTTTGCCTCCTTCGGTAAGCTTTAATTCCTGGTATTTTTCATAAAACAAAAGCTTTTTGTCAGCCAGCTTACGCGACATATCAGTTGCAGCGGCATTAGAAATCCCCAACGCACGTGCAATTGTGCCCGGACGGGTATCGAGTATCTGATTTTGCTCATACTGATATACAACCTTCACAAAATTTTCAATCGATGTAGACATATCAGGAAACTAAAATTATTATTTAAGCTTACTTAAATTTTATAAACAACATATCAGAATGTTTGTTCAATAGAATTGATTTATCAATAAAGTTACAGCGGGAAATAAAGGACCCGAAAGCTGCGGAGAGCAAAAAAACCGTTCTTTGTTTGTTGCTTATTTGGTAACTGCCGGAATAATTTCTGTTACTGCTGATTCATTCTCTTTAGTCTTTCTTTTTACATAACGATTAACGGATTTCATCATGATAATTGTAATTATCATCGATGCAGAAACAATATATCCAAGCGTATCATAATGTCTTAATGTGCCACTTGCTGATTGAACTACTATAAATCCGGCAATTACCGAAGCTATTCCTCCGGAAATCTGCTGAATCGATGAATTCACTCCCATAAAGGCTCCTCTTTCCGAAGGATTCGGGACCGCAGTTAAAAGGGCAGAGGATGAAATAATGCGTGAAAGGAAACCGACCATTAGAATTACATTGAATGCAATCACTATCCACAGCGGAGTGAGGCCAAGATTGCAATATACAAGGATTACAAGCATGGCAAGTATGGTACCGAAACGGAATACACTGAATTTTCCTTTTCTATCGGTAATTTTCCCAATAACCGGACCTGCGACCATGGAAAAAAGGCCGGTAATAAAATAAAGTACAGGAAGTGATGTCATTGCTACACCCAGATTATTCACTGCAAAAGCGCTTCCGAAAGGCATCAGCATGTATCCACCCATAATCAATAAGGTATTTACAATAAACGCCCAGAGATATTCGGGATGAATAGCCGTGTTAAGCAAATGCCTGAACGCGTTCCGGTCTTTTTGTAATTTCAGATGGGTATTGATTGGCTTCATAAAGA
>DATAEX010000172.1:0-11940 GCA_036257765.1 Bacteroidales bacterium | reverse complement strand
TTTGCCTTATTTTGTTTGTCAATATTGGTATCGGTCGACAAAATAAAAATGGGTATGTATTTGTATTGTTCCTTACTTCTTATGTATTCCACAAGTGCCCCGCCATCCATGTTGGGCATATTATAATCCGATATTACAAGATCAACCTGACTTCCATTAAAATACTGGGTGGCCTCCCGGCCGTCCGCTGCTTCATCAACCTGATATCCCATGCGCTCCAGGGTTTTTTTGATAATTTGCCTGGAGGTATTAAAATCTTCAACAACGATGATCCGCTTTTTCATATTATTCCAAATGAATTAAGGACTTACTGGAAACTAACGAAATCAGCATCAGCAGTATCTTTCTTTACCGGACGGTGTGATGCAGAGGCTACTTCTTTTACTTTTTCAATATGTTTTCTGTCGTATTCCTTATTATTGCCTTTTTTGCTGAATTTATTCTGAATCAAATGACTTTCATCTATCTTGAAATAGGCAACTGCCTGTTTCAAATTTTCAGCCTGTGCAGATAATTGTTCGGCACTAGACGCCATTTCTTCGGAGGAAGCAGCATTTTGCTGTGTGATCACATTAAGTTGTTGGATAGCGCTATTGATCTGATCGGCACCTGAATTTTGTTCAATACTGGCTGCTGCGATTTCCTGGACCAGCTGTGAGGTTTTTTGGATTTCAGGAACTAATGAATCGAGCGATTCACGTGTCTTTTCCGTTATTTTTAAGCTATTCTTTGAGAGACTTTCAATTTCATCTGCTGCCAGCTTGCTTCGTTCTGCAAGTTTTCTCACTTCAGCCGCAACAACAGCAAAACCTCTGCCGTGTTCACCGGCTCGTGCTGCCTCAACGGCAGCATTCAATGCCAGCAGATTCGTCTGGAATGCAATGTCGTTGATAATAGTGATTTTTTCAGCAATGGTTTTTATAGAATCAAAGCTTTCCCTTCCTATCTTGCTCATTTCAACCATGCTTTCAGTGGCTTTTCCTGAAATCAATTCGGTTTGCTTTGCATTGTCTGTGTTTTGCTGAATATTGCCAACCATTTCTTCCATTGAGGATGATATTTCCTCGGTTGAAGAGGCCTGTTCAGTGGCACCATCTGATAATTGCTGCGAACTGTTGCTTATTTGCTCACTTGCAGCAGAAAGACTTTCGGAACTTTCAATAATACCATTGATAATAGTTTTTAATTTGCTGATCATATTGCTTACTGCCGACATCAGCTCAGCAATTTCGTCTTTTCCCCTGATTTCCAGTTCTTTTGTCAGATCTCCATTGGCAACATTTTTAATTACTGAAACGGCATTAGAAAGGGGCTTTGTTATACTTCTGGTTAGGGCTATTGCCATAAAAATGATGAGAAGAATGATTATCAGGTTAATAATGGAAATACTGATCAGAAAATGTCGGGCAATTTCTTTGCTATCTGCATAATATTTGTCCGCATTAGCAAGACTCATTCCGGTGAATTCATCCATTATGGCTCTCATGGCCTGGAAAGTACTATCGTATGAGGAGTAATAGATTTCTTCAGCAATTTCATGCTTATCCCGGTTCAGATTATCTAAAATGTTTTCCGTCTCAGATTTTAGAGCTGTCCTGTACTGATGGAACAATGAATTCTTTTCAGTATACTCCGGCCTCTGTTCGAGTCTGAAAGCTTTTTCAAATTTTCCGTATCGTAACCCTATCTGGTCATAATTTTCCCAAACTGCAGCAGTAGCGGATTCCATTTTGGCTTTATTTGTATAGATAATGTCCTGCATAGCATGCGTGAGGGCCAGGTTTGACTGATATGCATCACGATCGGCCTCAATCAGATAATCAACACTTAACAAGTTGACTTTATAAATCTCGTCAATTTGCTTGCCTATCTCTTGCATCTTGATCAGTACAAAAACAATACCCGCAATTGTATATAATACAAAAATGAGGAAGCTAAAAGTAAGACGCCTGCCGATTTTTATGCTGTTCATAATTGCCATAGAGCTTAATTTTTATTGTTAGTATTTATGAATTCTGGTTTAAAAGTGAGCATTAGCCAGGCCCATTGCTGGTATTTTTCATGAGATCCGGATTTAATAATCCCCATAGATCGGGTAGCCAGCATGGCTGAATAGCCAAGACTGATTTCAACATTGCTGACCGGCTTGTATTTAATCATAAGGTCGATCTCCGAACCCAGTGAGCGATCTGCTTTTTCAGTAATTTCGGGATTGGAAACAGAATCAATTGCGTCATTGGTAAAGGAAAAATAATGGTAGGTGAGTTCGGCGGTTGCCTTTTTATTAAATTTATAGTTCAGTCGTAAGTAAAGGTCCATCATCCCCCCGCCTTTTGTATCCTTATCAATCTGGCCGAAGTAATCCATGTAGCCATAGTAATTGTGTGTATTACCATAAAGATTATTAAAGGAGTGCTTAATACCGGACGCGGAGAAGGCATTATCACCCGAAAAATAATCGACCCCAACAATTGCATTAGTGTTTTTTGAAATCCTGTAATCTAGATTACCGGCTAAAAACCAGGCATTAATTGGGATACCTTCAGGAGATTTGCCGCTTTGGTAATAAAAAGTACCATATACTTTGGTCCTTATTGAATCATTGCTGAATAGCAAATTTCCGCCATAGGTGAGCCTTTGATAGATTGTATCGTTTGATTCCTCCTTCTGATTGCCGTCAGCTATAAATATAAGCGAAGCATTCAGGTATTTTCCCATGTCCTTTTCTGCTCGTATGAAAGCCAGGGTCTTATAAAAACTGACCGGGTAGTTACTTTCATAATTCTTTGATTTATCATTATTATAAGCGAACCCTGTCTGAAGATTAAAATTCTTATTGTACCGAATCAGAAGGAGATCATGCGAAGCCCCCACATCATTCCAGTTTGATGCTCCCAGCAGTCTGTTCTGATCGAAAGATAACTCCTGGCGACCCAGACGAAATGACCAGGCATTATTTACGAAGTATTCGACCCATGCCTCAAATACGTTTATTGAAGAAGCATCCGTTTTTGAAGGTGATTCACCCCATATCCTGACATCCTGTACAGAAAGACGGGTAGCAATGCGGCCATCTGTATAGTTAAGATTAAGTCTGCTGCGTTGAGCTGTTATAAATAATGGACGTTGATCTTCTGAAAGCAACGTTTTATACCCATCACGAAATTCAAATTTAGGTCTGAATTCACCTGTAACAACAAACTGACTGAAGACCTTAATGTTGAATCCGAGAACTGCAATGACAAGTAAGAATCTGTTCATTTTATATTTTTGGTTTAAACAAAAGATTTTACGATGGGAGGCACGAAAAAATAATAAGCGATCGTGCTCTTTTTTAGTTGTGAGTTTTTACACAACGTAGTAAGTTACAAGGGAAATTTGGATAAGTAATTTTACCTATTCTGATAAGATCTGATAGCGGAGGATTATAATCTAAGCAGCTTATTTTTAATACCATAATTAATAAGTCCTGCCGTATTTTTTACACCGGTTTTTTGCATAATGTTGAAACGGTGATTAGTAATTGTTCTGACGCTGATAAACAATTTTTCAGCCATTTCCTGGTTAGAATATCCCTCATAAATCAGCTGCAGGATTTCAAGCTCACGGGGTGATAATTGCGGGGTTTTTTCCTCCTTCCTCCTTGTTCTTAATTGTCGCGTGAGATAAGACATTATTTCTGTCGAATAGTAATTTTGACCATCAATTATTGCTTTAAGAGCAATTTCGAGACTCTGATGGTCAATATTTTTTAGCATGTAACCATCTACACCAGCTTCAATGAATCTCTGGATGTTTTCTTCTTCATCAAGCATCGTTAGAATAGCAATCTTTATACCGGGATATTTCTTTTTTAATTCCCGTACGATTTCATAACCTCCCATTACTGGCATCACGACATCAACGAGCGCAATATCAACCGGATTTTTTTGGAGTTTTTCGAGGAAGTCCTTTCCATTAATGGCCTCGAATGCCAGTTCTACAAATTTTATGCGCTTGATTGCCATACACAGACCATTACGGTAAAAATCATGATCTTCAACAACCGCTATTCTTGTTTTAGAGCCCAAAATCAGTGCAATGTGCCGGCAAATATATTAATTAATGACTATTTCAATCTGAAACTGATATCGAATTCAATTCCCTCATTTGGCTGACTCCTGAATGAATAGGTTCCCTGGAAAAGGTCAATCCTGTTCATTATAGATGTTAGTCCGACCCCATGATTAAGCTTTAAGGCTTTTTTAAGATCAAATCCGCAACCATTATCCTGATAAACCAGGTTAACCGCACTTTTCCTGAATTTCAGCAATATGTCTATTTTATCTGCTTTTGAATGTTTAAGACTATTATTTATCAGTTCCAGCACCATACGATATATTGTAATTACAAAGGAATCAGCCAGGCCGGCTTCGGTTCCGTTCGTTTTAAGGCTTATCTTTATCTTGCCTGTTTGATTCAGGGAGTGGATTGTTTTTTCGATGTTGCCTGCCAGACCCGTTTCTATCATATTCTGTGGCATAAGATTGCTTGAAATACTTCTTATCTTGTCAACCGCCTCATTTGTCATTTTACTCAGGTATTCAATCAGTTGATTTTTTTGTTGACTGCTCATATCCCTGGAATTCAATTCATGAAGGTATAACTTAAGTCCTGAAAGAAAAGGTCCAAGCTCGTCATGCAGGTCCTGAGCAAATCTTTGTCTTTCTTTTTCTTCAGTTTGAATAACAGCATACAACAGTTTCTTTTCGATTTCCTTTCTGACAGTAATATCTCTGACAAGTGATACAAGGACTCTCTGATTATTGTAATTACATACTTGAGTGAATACTTCAATGTAGGCGGATTGCCCGTTTACAGCAGCAAGTTTGTATTCAACCGGAGGAACAATCTTTCCTCTTTTCAGTTCTGAAAGCCTCTTCACAATAATTTTATGATAGTTTTTGTCAATGATATCATAGAAATTAAAATTTTTATGAGTGAATTTGGAAAAGAATTCCATCAAAAATGAATCCTTGTTGGAAGCAATTATATTACCTTGAAAATCCATCACAATAAATATTTCATCAAGATATTTATAATCATTGAACAAATTAATAACGGAACGGTCAATCTGAAATCGTGGTTTCATTTGCATACTTAGGATGTTATTAATGCATAATTAAAGATTTTTAATCATTTTTAAATTGATAATTCCGGTTGCAGTATCAAAGATGATCTTTCTCCCCTTATTTCCACCGCCTTCGATTAGTTCAATCTGAATTTCATTTTCACGGAGAAAATCAAGTGCTGCTTCAAGGTTATTTCTGCCAATATTAAACCGGTCGCTTCCCTGCCTGAACATTGAACTTCCGCCTAACACAGAGGCCCTGATGTCTGGTTTCTCAGAGCCCATTTTTAACATTTCAGCCAGCATTGTCCGAAGTGAAGTATCACCGTACCTAAGTACAATTTCATCCATTTTATTATTAGCCGGGAGCATAAAGTGATTCATTGCAGCAATTTGCCTAACCGGATCATATAAGCAAACGCATACACAGGAACCAAGTATGGTGCAGATCCTGATTGGTTCCCTGATTACTATCATATCTCCTGGTAACAAAAAATATTGACCGTTTGTGATTTTGCGAATCAAAGACTTTACTTTTTATGTTGGCAGAATGATTTATACGTAATGAGGAATGAAAATGATGCTTTTAATATCTTTGTAAAAGCACTTAAAAACCCGAATTATGAGTAATTCAAAACACACGGTATGCATCCACGAAGGTCAACATATAGGTGAATTTGGGGGAATCAATACCCCTATTTATACTTCAACCTCTTATGGATATCTTGATACCGATGAACGGCTTTATCCAAGGTATTTTAATATACCCAATCAACTGGCTGTCATTGAAAAGGTCGCAAAACTTGAAGGTGCCGATACCGGTTTGGTGTTCAGTTCAGGCATGGCAGCGATTAGCTCAGTAATATTCGGCCTTCTTAAAAAGGGTGATCACTGCGTTTTTCAAAAGGGATTATATGGAGGAACCATGCATTTCATTACTGATGAACTTGAAAAGTTCGGGATTGAGTATACCGTAACCGAAAACAACGACCCGGGAACATTTGAACGGGCAATCAGAAAAAACACAAAGGTGGTTTATGTTGAATCACCGTCAAATCCTCTGCTTTCAATAACCGATCTGGAACGCGTAGGCCGTATCTGCCGGGCCCAAAATTGCATTTCGGTGATCGACAATACATTTGCATCACCAATAAATCAAAACCCTATTAAATTCGGAATCGATATTGTGCTGCACAGCGCTACAAAATATCTTGGCGGACACAGCGATATCTGTGCCGGTGTGGTCTTAAGCAATTCAAACCTGATCGACACCATAAGGAATACAGCTCTCAGTCTGGGTGGAAGCCTTAATGCACTTATGTGTTATTTGCTTGAACGGAGCATTAAAACAATGGCAGTCAGAGTCGACAAACAAAATATAAATGCCGGTATAGTTGCTGATTACCTTAATAATCAGAAAAATATTTCCGCTGTTTATTATCCGGGTTTGAAAAACCATCCGGGACATGACATTGCTGCCAGGCAAATGTTGGGTTTCGGAGGGATGTTGTCTTTTGAACTAACTGGACAGGATATTACCTCGTTTCAGAAACGCCTTAAACTGATCCGGCCAGCAATGAGCCTTGGGGGAGTAGAGTCGATCATTTGCGCCCCGGTGACAACCTCTCATCGTTTGGTTTCTAAGGAGCAGAGGGAGAAAGAAGGAATAAGAGATAATTTACTCAGGCTGTCGGTTGGCATCGAATCGCATGAAGATCTGATTGCTGATTTGCAACAAGCACTCCAATCCCATTAACTCGCCACAAATGGGCATTTCCTTATATATTCATTGCTCGTGAGCTGACTTCTAATGAATGCCCCAAGATCGGCTGCACTTACTTTAAAGCCCGGGGAGTCTTCAAGATTTACCTTAAGATTACGGCGATCATTCGTAAGTTCAATTGTCGGACAGCGAACGATAGTCCATTCTAAACTGCCTGATGACAGGATTTCATAAGTCAGCGTGCGGTCCTTAACTGTTGCGGGTGAAAAAGTTTTTATGCCCCAGGCGATAAGTCGTGATCTCAAGCCTCTGTGATCACCGGGAACCATCAGCCCCAATCCGGCAATTTCTATATATCTTTTAATATTAAGCTGCTTCATTACAGTGTTCACATGTCTTAATGCAACGCTGCATATATCGGTTTCACCTCCTGAAGGACCAAGCGCACTTATAACAGCATTACAGCCGCTAAGAAGCCTCTGGATATTTGCATGATTACGTGCACTTCCCATAACCACTTCGATAAGGGGATGTTTCTCAGGAGCTTTTTCAGCAGTCCGCACCAGCAGTTTAATCCTTGTTCCGTTTCTGATAAGCTCATCAACAATGTACTTTCCTGATTTGCCGGTTCCTCCAAGAACCGCTATCCGGAAGTTAACCGTATGATCTTCGTGCATATGGCTGGGTTGTGCTTAAAACACAACAGTAACCCCGGATGCTTCGAGTTTGTTTATTTGAGACTGCGTTACCCTGGTGCCTGTGAGGTCCACATATTCAAGCTTTGGCAAATGAAGCAGGTAAGATACATCCCTTACTCCGTTATGGGAAAGATCGAGAGTTTTCAGATTCCGGAGATTGACAATGGGATCGATTTCCTCAACAAAATTGCCGGATAAATTCAACTCTTCTAACTGAGTCAGGTCCCATAGTAGTGAGATATCGCTGATCAAATTTTCTGACAGGTCCATTACAACTGCATGAACACAATACTGTATCCCATCAAGGTCACGGATACCCGACTGTGAGAGCTCAAATTCATCAAGGTTTTCCAGATAATAGGGTGGGAATCCGATTGAAGTATCACCGAACATTCTGCGCTGAATGCCTTCATAAAATGTATAGCCGGTATCCGAATTTATCTCCGCAGAACTTTCAACAACTTCTTCAGCTGAAGTATTGGCCCTTGTATTAATAATAGTGAAATCATTCAGATCAAGATCCCATTCATAAACGGGTGAATAGTCTATGTCTTCATAACTGCTCAGTGTTGCAGCTATTTCTTCTATTTTACCGAGCATAAGAATATGGGCATAATTCAGGAGGCCATCATGATCATTTTTCTGAGCAAGCCTGTCGATCTCATTACGATGAAAATCGCCGCGATCGGGATGATACAGCATCATCATCTTTGAAAAAGCCTTTGAATCCGATTCATATGGTATTTCAACCGATTCACTTATCATCTCGGCAATTTGCCTTAATGTGCCGAATTGCTGTTCTTTATAAAGATTAATAAGTGTCACAGTAATCTTATTCAAATTCTGGTTTGAATACGCTTCCTTAATTTTATTATGAAGTTCCGAGGTGTTCATTAAGCATTACAAATCATTGGATAGAACGACATGTTGTTTCAATCAATTACGCCAGACCGTCAATGCAAAATTACCTAATTAAGAAAAAACCATCCATGTATCTGAATAGATTTAAGGCATTATTTATATAAATTTACTAAAAGTTGAAAAACGGTTAGGATTCATGGAAATCGGGGAGACTCTCTACGTAACGAAGCGGGAAGAATGGAGAAAGTGGCTTGAAAGCAATTATGATAAAGCACCTGAGATATGGCTGGTTTATTATAACAAGAAATCAGGTAAACCACGAATAGCTTACGATCAAGCTGTTGAGGAAGCATTGTGTTTTGGATGGATTGACAGCATTGTAAAAAAGATTGATGATAATTGTACAGCTCAGCGTTTCAGCCCCCGGCGAAAACGAAGCCAGCTTTCCGAGTTAAACAAAGTCAGGGTTAAGAAAATGATTGAAGAGGGAAAGATGACCCCCGCCGGTCTTTTAAGTATAAATCATCATTTACAGTATAGCGAAGGTAAATTTAAGGAACATGCACCATTTACAATGCCGAAGGATATACTTAAAATTCTCAAAAGCGATCCGATAACATGGAAAAACTTTAATGCTTTTCCTGAGGACTACAAACAAGTAAGGATCGCTTATATCGATCATGCACGCATCCGGCCTGAGGAATTCAAAAAAAGACTTAATTATTTTCTTAAAATGACAAAGCAAAATAAGCTGTTTGGGTCACTCAGATAGCACCGGTAACCTCAAACACAAATTT
The DNA here is from genome assembly GCA_036257765.1 of Bacteroidales bacterium. Lineage (GTDB taxonomy): Bacteria > Bacteroidota > Bacteroidia > Bacteroidales > UBA10428 > UBA5072. The sequence goes on along the minus strand of DATAEX010000172.1, from coordinate 2,751 downwards.
AAACCCCTGACTCTATGAAATTATTCTCATCTCTTTTTCTGATTTTTGCTCTAACCATCCCTTCAGTTCTTCTCTCACAAAATGTAGACAATAGTTATGTAATAAAAGTAATTAATGAAATAGCCTCAGACAAATATGAGGGCAGAGAGACCGGGTTTCCCGGTTGCACTAAAGCAGAAGAATACTTTGTTCAGGAGTTCAGAAAGCTCAGACTCTCCCCTGCAGGCGATAGCGGGACATATTTTCATCATTACACGATTCCGGTATCAGAATCATCGGTTAAGGCAGCTTTAAAAATTGATGAACGCACATTTTACCAGGGCTACAATGAAGATTTTTCTGTAGTTTACAGAAGCAGCTGGGGTGAAGCTGAAGGTGAAATTGTTTTTGCGGGATATGGAATTTATAATCCGGAGAAAAACCGAAACGACTTCGATAGTTTGGATATAAAGAACAAGATAGTTCTGATTAAAAGAGGTGCGCCGCGAAATGACATGGCCTCATGGATGCCTTCATGTATCGACTCCATTAAGGCTGAATATTGTTTCAGGAATGGTGCGCGCGGAGTTCTTTTCTTTGAGCCTTTATTGCGAACGAATCAGCGCGTACTGAGGCAGTCTTATGGTAATTATCTGGCAATGGTTGCTGTTTTGAAAGATTTTCCCGTGTTTTCAGTAGATGAACGTGTTGTACGTTATATCTTTTCTAATGCCGGTCAATCTTACTATCGGACGATCAGTATGATTGAAATGCAGCCTTCATCATTTGCGACAGGAAGAAATTGCATTATGTCGGCAAAAGGAAAAAATCCTGAACCCATTAATGCACGAAATGTACTGGGTATGATACCGGGAAATGACCGCACTCTTAAAAACGAGTATATCATTATTGGCGGACACCTCGATCATGTAGGGATGGATGAGAACGGAAGAATCTGGAACGGGGCTGATGATAATGCTTCAGGTGTTGCCGTCATGCTGGGAATAGCCAGGGCAATGAAAGACCATAATTTTAAACCTAAAAGAAGCATAGTTTTTGCAGCATGGACAGGTGAGGAAATGGGTTTGCTGGGTTCGAAAGCATGGTGTGAACGACCTACAGTTGATCTAAGCAAAACCCTGGTCTACTTTAATCTTGATATGGTTGCTTTGGGCAACGGAAAACTCAATATGCCGGGTATAGGCTATGCTCCCGAAATAACTGAGTTTATAAAAAATAATATTGATACCACGTTATTAGCGGACGTAATCTGGAGTGAAGGAGGTCCTGGCGGAAGTGACCATAATAATTTTCTGAATGCGGGAATTCCCGCATTTGCAGGCATGACAGCCGGTACTCATCCTGATTACCATCAGCCTGGAGATGATCCTGAAAAAGTCGATCCTGCTATTTTACAATATACAGGTGATTTTATTTACGAGTGTTCGCAAAAGCTTGCAAATACTAATGACGTTCTTTTGTCTGCAAAACGATTCGATGATAACAGACTTAAACTCTTTTCATTTGCTTTTTTCAATCCCGTTAGCAGTAGCGAATATACCGCATTGTTGAAAGACAGGAACTTCAAATTAGGGATTGTAAAATTTGCCTGCTCTGATAAAGGAGGCGATGCGAACCAAAATTTCATACAGCTCATCTATGCTCTGGATAGTGTTTTAAACCGTAATCCAAATAAGTATATGATGGCCACCTCTGCTTACGATGCCATGATGAGCAGATCCGGTTTACTGGCGGCATTTTATCCTGATGCTGTTGGCAATGACGAATTAAAAATTAAGGTTTTATCCCGGCTTGGATACCGGTTTGCAATTCTGGACAAGAATAGTTTTGCCTATAGTGATACGCTCATTATGCAAAATATAATAAAAACAACGCGGCAATATGGTATTGGATTGATTCTGGACGGACTTGATTCCACTCATCTGAAAACAATAACAATGAATTTATCAGATCCCTGCCTTATAGTTAATTCCGGAGATCAGGATCTGACAAATGAAATCATTCGAAACATAATTGTTAACGGTCATATTATTGTTTTCAGCCCTCATCTGTCCCGGGGAATGGAGTCAGATTATGCGGCATTTATGAAATTGCAGGAAATTGCAGGCATTAATAACATTGTGCTATCCCCATCAGGTTTCGATGATGAAAGCCTTAAATACCTCCAGAAATTTGTAAAGCAAATTGATATGCGCACCCTGGATAAAGATGCCCGGTATAAAATTATGGGAGACAATTTCTATAATATTGCCGTTAAATCTCTGCAGGCGGACTAATTACGGGTCATCCTGAGTGCTCAGCCCTGCTTCGACTCCGCTCAGCATGACACCATTACCTCCGTCATCCTGAGCGGAGTCGAAGGACGACTTCAATTTAAAGTCTCATTCCCCTTAACCGAAGGCTGTTTGTTACAACTGATACGGAGCTTAAAGCCATGGCAGCTGCAGCGATCATAGGATTAAGCATAAATCCCCAAACGGGATAAAGAATGCCTGCTGCCACCGGAATTCCGATCAGATTATAAACAAAAGCCCAGAAAAGATTCTGGCGGATTGTCCTTACGGTCAGCTGAGAGAGTCTGATCGCTTTTGGTATTTTTTCAAGATCTGATGAAATGATTGTCATCCCTGCCACATCCATTGCTACATCCGATCCCTTACCCATCGCGATACTTACATCAGCCTGAGCCAGGGCATGCGAATCATTAATGCCATCACCGGCCATTCCTACAATTTTGCCCTGAGCTTGCAG
>DATAEX010000121.1:0-4264 GCA_036257765.1 Bacteroidales bacterium | reverse complement strand
CCTTTATTTCCTGTATCGGCCAGTTTAAGTTCTTTCAGGTCCTCATCGGTAATCTCTGCATTATTAACCATTTCAAGGTTCTTTTGCAGTTCTTCAAATGTGGTCATGCCCGACATCAGGGTATGCATATTCTCGTTCCGGAGTATCCACTTTAAGGCTGCATTCGAACTTATGGGCTGAGTCCGCTCACGATCCCAGAATCCTCCCGCCATGGTTTTCATAGCAATCATGCCGAGGCCTGCCTTTGCCCCGTAATTAACAGCGTCTGAAACGGCCTCAGGCTGTTCCATTCGGAAATTATAAGCAGTCATTACAACATCATATATGCCTGTATCGGCAGCTGCACGAATGGCCTGATCAATATAACTGTGCGTTGCAATTCCTATAAAACGGGCTTTTCCTGATTTTTTAAAATCCTCCATAACCCGTAACAAAGGTTCAAAGAATACTGATTCACGCTTAGCAGCGAAAGGAAGAAAAAGGATATCAAGGTAATCGACATTAAGCCGCTTCATTCCGGCCTCAATTTCCGATTTGAACGCTTCACCTGCTGTACTGTCTGTGAATATTCCGTTTTGATGATCAGTACCCTTTGGCATCGAGCTGGTAGCAACCATATAAGAATCTCTGGGAAAATCTTTTAAAAGGCCACCCAGCATACTTTCATTATTACCATTGCCATAGTAGACAGAAGTTCCAAGTAATCGCACACCACTCTCCAGGGCTTTTTTTACGAGGGCTGGATTATTTGTATCCCCTGTTCCCATGCTGAGAACAGGAATCCGGATTCCCGTTTTTCCAAGAGTTCTTACAGGTATTCCATTGGATGAAGAGAATGCGGATGGGCGGGCATTAACAACTGAAGGCATTAATGCTGCAGCGGAAAGGCCGAGCACACCTTTTTTAAGAAAATCACGGCGGTTATTAGATTTCATATTATGGATATTTGGGTTTTATTTGTAGGATACTTCAGAAAACATTTACCCTGCCAAGTCATGGTTCGACTCCGCTCACCATAACTTGACTGCACGACTGCACGACTGCACGACTTTCCGACTGCATGACTACTTCCTATACTTCTTAATTATCTCTATTGCATCCCTGCAGGTACGTGTAAGGCTTGTGTAATCACCGCTATCTGTAATGGACTTACTGATAAGCTGTGATCCCATTCCTACGCATGCCACTCCGGCTTTGAACCAGGCGCCAAGACTTTCCTCGGTAGGCTCAACACCTCCAGTTGGCATAATGTTAGTCCATGGCATAGGTCCTTTTACTGCCTCAACAAAACCCGGACCACCCACCTGCTTGCCGGGAAACACTTTGACAATTTCGGCTCCCAGCTCTTCAGCCCGTGAGATCTCGGAAACGGACCCGCAACCCGGGCACCATAATATTTTACGCCGGTTACATGTTTTAGCAGTCTCTTCATTTATAATGGGTGATACAATGAAATTCGCTCCCATCTGAATATAGAGCGATGCGATTCCGGCATCGATTACAGAACCTGCGCCAAGTATCACCTGGGGTAATTCGGCCATAACATACTTGTTCAGGTCGCGAAAAACCTCATGCGCAAAATCACCACGGTTAGTAAACTCAAAAACTCTTAGGCCACCTTCGTAGCAGGCTTTGATTACTTTTTTGCATATTTCGGTATCCTTATTGTAAAATACCGGGATCATCCCGCTTTCCAGGAACGCGGTTGCAACCTGAAGTCTTGTGAATCGAGCCATAGAGTTAGTAATTAGTAATTAGGAATTAGAAATTAGAAAAAGATATTGCATGACTTACTCTCATCTCGACACTCGTCCTGATGCATCGCCGGCCATCAGCTTTTCCACTTCTTCCACAGTGACCAGGTTAAAATCACCGGGGATGGTATGCTTCAGGCACGAAGCTGCAACAGCGAAATTCAAAGCCCTGCGGTCATCTTTGTATGCAAGTAATCCGTATATGAGACCACCCATGAATGAATCTCCGCCACCCACACGATCAACAATATGTGTAATATCATAAACAGGAGCTGATATCAGCTCTTTTCCGTTCCATAGCACACCGCTCCATGTGTTATGGTTGGCATTAACCGATCCGCGGAGAGTTATGATCACCTTTTGCACTTTCGGGAATTTTTGCATTAACTGCCGGCAAACGGATTCATAGGCAGCAGCTTCAACATGACCGGACGTGACACTTCCTTTTTCAGGTTTTATACCGAATACCTTTTCTGCATCTTCCTCATTTCCGAGGATTAAATCACAATCTTCCACCAGTGCAGGCATAATTTCCGACGCTTTTTTGCCGTATTTCCACAGGTTTTTTCTATAATTCAGATCAGTAGAAACGGTTATTCCCTTTCTTTTCGCGAACCGTATGGCTTCAAGGCAAATTTTGGCAGCTCCGTCGGAGATAGCCGGGGTTATACCTGTCCAGTGAAACCATGTGATATCCGAAAGGGCTTTATCCCAATCGATCATTCCCGGCTCAATTTCGGCAACCGATGATCCGGCCCGATCGTAGATAACTTTGCTTGCTCTTGCCACAGCTCCCGTTTCGAGAAAATAAATTCCCAAACGTTCTCCGCCATGAACAATTTTTCCCGTGCCAACGCCGTATCGTTTTAATTCCATTTCACAGGCAAATGCAATATCGTTTTCCGGCAAACGGGTGATAAAGTCAACGGGAATTCCATAATTTGCAAGTGAAACAGCAACATTGGCCTCTCCACCGCCAAACCGGATATCGAATTGACGTGACTGAGCGAACCTTTCAAATCCGGGCGTTGATAGTCTGAGCATGATTTCACCAAAGGTTGCGACTTTATTCATCTGTCTGTTTAAGGTTTTTCGTTTAAGAAGTTAAATATAGCACACTTATAAGAAAAGTAGAACGAAAAAACCGTGTTAAACAAATCAATTAACCACTTGTTGTAGAATTAGGACCGTTATTATGATTCTTTGCTGCACCAATCCTGATTATTTACGAATCTCATAATGTTCAGATCATTATTACAGTGCCTGGTTTATTTCGATATTTTCTCATATCCTCTGACCGAAAATGAGATCTTCAGTTATTGTAATATCGAGAAACCTGACAGAACCAGGGGATTAAAAATCCTTAAACAACTTACAGACCTTGGAATTATAAATTTTCACACAGGTTATTATTACCTCAAACATGATCCATCGATAGTTGCCAGGCGTTTAAACGATAACAGGGTGGCTTCGGAGCGCTTAAAAACCGCTGAAAAATATTCTTTTATAATTTCCTGCTTTCCGTTTGTAAGAGCTGTGTTTATTTCGGGATCCCTGTCAAAGAATGTTATGAAGCCGGATGACGATATCGATTTCTTTATAATAACCGAGCCCGGACGCCTATGGATCAGCAGAGCAATGCTAACCTTGTTTAAAAAACTTTTTCTTGCAAATTCTCACAGGAATTTTTGCATAAATTATTTTATCGATTCTGATAGTCTTGAAATCCCCGATAAAAACATATACACTGCCACCGAAATAGCCTTTCTGCTTCCTGCTTATAATTACGATCTGTACAGGCAATTCCTGAGATCAAACGATTGGTATCATTCCGAATATCCCAATCTGCAATTAAGGGAAGAAAAAATATCTGTTCATCCCTGGAGGATCAAGTATTTGATTGAAAAACTCTTTCGTAATTCCTTTGGTGAATGGTTCGATAAGAGATGCCATGCATTTTTTTCCGCTTACTTCCGTCGCAAATATTTCTGGCTCGATGATAATACTTTCTCCCAAAATATAAGGTCAAAAAGGAATGTTTCAAAACATCATCCCTATTCATTTCAAAGCCTTGTTCTTCACCTTTACGAGAAGAAAAGGACCTATTTTGAATCTTCGGCTGAAATTGCATTGATGAGCATCTCCTGACATGACAACATTGAAAAATGTGTGGATACTCGGCGGAACCGGATATATAGGCAGAGCCCTTGTTTCGGTTTTATCAGAAATGCCCGGTATCCGGCTTAATCTCCTGATACATACACAGACACCTTTTAAATATTTAGAGCATGCAAATGTCTTTACCGGCAGTCTGCAAAGTTTTGACCTGAATTGGCTGAAACGATACCCGCCCTCGGTAATATTTCACATGGCAAGGTTGGCCGGCAGTTCATTGGTAATGAGGTACTTCAGATCGACCACCGGGGCCAGATCCAACCGAAGACTTCTTAATTTTCTGCACACGGAAAACCTAAAGCCTGTTATTGTTTATGTTTCCGGATCTCTTATGT
>DATAEX010000120.1:0-6098 GCA_036257765.1 Bacteroidales bacterium | reverse complement strand
GAAAAATAAGGGGGTCCGGACAATTTGCGGTTGGGGCAGTTCGGACAGGTCGCGACCTGTCCCTGCATATTTTATTATCTTTGTTCCAAATATCTCCTAACCATGAAAAGCATATTCCGTTACTTCCTGCAGGGACTTCTGCTGGTTGCTCCTACCGCTTTAACTATCCTGGTGGTATACTGGGTTTTCGACCTGATCGACGGACCGATCCGGAATCTGATCCGTGATGTTTTTCATGTGCAGATTCCAGGAGTGGGACTTGTTTTTACCTTTCTATTCATCACCTTTATGGGATGGATAGGAAACTGGTTCCTTTTTAAGCCTATCGGTGTGTTGATGGATAAGCTTTTTGTAAGAGTGCCTATTCTTAAAATGATCTACACATCCATTAACGATTTTCTGAATGCCTTTGTCGGTGAAAAAAAGAAATTTACCAAACCGGTCATCGTTAAGGTGAATATGGTCTCCGAACTTGAAAAAATTGGCTTCATTACTTCCGAAGACCTGTCCGATCTGGGTGTCGAGGGGAAGGTAGCCGTACTTTTTCCGCATTCCTATAACTGGTCGGGTGAAATGTTCATCGTCCCCAAAGAACACGTACGTCCACTAAATCTCCCTCCGGGCGAAGTGATGAAATTTGCCCTGACTGGCGGCGTAACCAGAGTATAACGCCCGGCTCTAAATTCATAATTAATAATTCATAATTCATAATTTTCTTATATTCGTGGTCCCGGTATAACCATTTAACCACATGTATTTTCGTAAGCAAAGCCTGATCATTTTACTGCTGTCATACCTCCTTATACCGGTGTGTTTATCACATGCTTCGACGTGGGCATCGTCCTCCTTCGACTCCTCCTTCGACTCCGCTCAGGATGACGAAAATAATGCTCAGTATGACGGGAGGGATGAACATTATTATCTTCAAAAAGATATCGGATTTGCAGATAACGATACAGACAGGGTGGACCTGTTGCTGCAGGTGAGTGAAGAAATTCTTAAATCGCAGCCGGGTGAAGCATACCTTGCATCAAGCGATGCCCTGAAAATTTCAAAAAAAATTAAGGATACGAAGCGGATCGGTCTCAGTTTCCGCTCACTTGCCGACTTTTACCTTATCACAGCCCAATACGATAAAGCTCTCGAGTATCTTTATCTGGCATTGGACGAGTTTCAGCAATCGAAAGATTCTCTTGCAATTGCAGTGTGTTTTAATGAAATAGGTCTTGTACATATGTCGGCAGGAGATTTTTCTGAAGCTCATTCCAATTTTGCTCATGCCCTGGATATTAACAAGACGATTGCCAGTCATTCCCAAATAGCTGTGAATTACCTGAATATGGGAATGAACTATCTGAACGCCGATAGTATGGATAAAGGTTTGTCGTATTTTCTCGTATCGCTCATGATTGCTGATAGCCTCAACATGGAGACTGAAAAGCTTTTGCTGATGAAGAACATTGGTTTTGCTTATGCCCGGATGGGCCGCCATGAGGATGCTCTCGAACATTTTTATAAAGTACTTGAATTACTGGGCAAAGCGCCTGACGATCTTACCCGCTCGGAAGCACAACTCAATATTGCAAAAGGTTATTACCAGGTAAAAAATTATCCTGCAGCGCTCAAATATGCGCAGCTCTGCTTCGACCTTTCGGGAGACCGCCATTTCGATCAGATTTACAGGGATGCTGCCGGATTGCTTTCTGATATCCATGCTTCACGGGGTGAATATCAACAGGCCTATCGTTTTGTAAAAATTCACAGGGAAATGTCGGATACGGTTATGAACTCCGAACGGGCCGCTCAGCTTGCAAGGATCCGCATCCTGTATGACGTATCGCAAAAGGAAAAGGAAAATCTGACCCTGAGAGAGCAAATCACAAGAAATATTGAACGAGTACGGCTGGGGACCCTTCTGGTTATAATGATCACAACCCTGGTGTTTGTTCTTGCCATTTTATTGTTCCTTCTTTTCAGGATGAATAACCGTTATATTAACCTCAACAGGAAACTTGCCGCACAAAGTCATGAGCTCGAAGAGCTGAACGATCTGAAAGACAAATTCTTTTCATTTGTTGCATTGAACCTGAAAAACCCGTTCAATACCATTATGGGTTTTTCGGAACTGATGAACAGAGCGGCTGAAGCAAAGGACATAGTAAAAGCAAGGGATTATTCGGGATTGATTTATGATCTGTCGGCACAGGTTCAGAAAGTGCTTTCAAACCTTCAGGAATGGTCGCGTTTGCAACGCAGGACATTTGAGGTAAAGCAGGAAACCGTTGAACTTACAAGCCTGATCAAGGACGTAGCAGAGATGAATAATAAGGAAGCTGTCCGTAAAGATATTAATCTAATAATCAAGGCTGAAGGTAATATATTTGTAACGGCCGACAGGACAATGATTGCTGCGGTTTTGCAAAATCTGGTCACAAATGCTATTCAGTTTACGCCTTCTTCCGGTAAAATCATCATTGATTCAAAAGTTGATAATAATTCTGCTGAAGTTACTGTGACCGATAATGGAATTGGCATGACAAAGGAGAGTCTGGACATGCTGTTTGACTTTGATTTTTCACAGTCGAGATCAGTAACATCCGATCATGGAGGAGCAGGACTTGGTCTTGTAATTTGTCATGATATGCTTTTAAAGAACGGCGGTACCATTCATGCGGAAAGCGAACCCGGCAAGGGAAGTAAATTTACATTTACATTGCCGGTAATTAACAGAAATGAACAGGCCGGACCGGTTAATCATGAACCTCAAACAACACCTGATGATGTCACCGACAATTTGCTCAAATCGGACGACCCTGTTGATGAAGAACTGATTAATGCGCTGAAGACAAATGTAGTGCCCCAGTTTGAAGAAGTCTCCAAAGTTCTGTCGATTGATGAATTGGAGAATTTTTCAAGCACTTTGATCAATACAGGGGAGAAATATCATAATGTACAGTTGACAGGTTATGGCAAATCGTTAAAAACTCTCACCCACCGTCACCAGATTGATCAGATCATCCGAATCCTTCCGCGATTCAGGGAGTACCTGAAAAAAGTTCATGTTCTTTAGTGAATCCCCGTCATTCTGAGCAGCAAAACCCTTCCTTTTTGTGTAGAGACAAGGCATGCCTTGTCTCTAGCATTATGCTTCATGACCGCGAATCTGCACGACTGCGGTCCTGGTCGCTAAACCTGACAGGAGTAATACCCTGCCCGCCGAGCGCTCTGGCCCTTGCATTGGCAGGTAGGCTGTCGGGTTTGGGTTATAGAGTGATGACAGACATTGTGTAAATCTTTATCCCTAAATCTGCATGAGTGAATTTGCAAACTTTTATATTTGTGATCATTTCATGCTAACCGAAATTACAAACAGGAAATCGGAAGTTCTGATTGTAGATGATATTCCCAGCAATCTGAATTTCCTGAGCGAGGTACTTCACCTCGAAGGAATCGGAGTAATGCTGGCCACAAGCGGTGCCGATGCCCTCGAAATTGCACATTATAAACATCCGGACCTCATCCTTCTCGACATTGCCATGCCTATGATGGATGGTTATGAAGTATGTGCCAAACTGAAAAGCGATCCTTCCACGCAGGATATTCCCGTAATTTACCTTACAGCGCGCACCGAACCCGAAGATATTCTAATGGGATTTGAAACAGGAGCTGTCGATTATATACTCAAGCCTTTCAATGCCACTGAGCTTATTGCCCGGGTTAAAACACATCTGGAGCTGAAGTCTAAAACTGAAGCTCTCAGGACAATCAATATTAACCTGGAAGAACAGGTAAAGCAGCGCACGGCCGAAATAACGGAAGCTAACAGAAATCTGACGGATACCAACCGGAAACTGGAACAGACCTATCAGGATCTGTCAAACCTGGATAAAGCCAAAGATGAATTTATAAGGCACATCAATCATGAATTGCGAACACCATTGCAGGGAATACATGGTTTCACGCTGATACTTGAAGATATTGTTGAAAGTCCCGAACAGAAAGAATACCTGCAGGCCATAAATTCACTGGTCAAGCGGCTTGTCAAGCTTTCAGAAATTTCACTGCTGTTTACCGAGATCAAAGCAAAGAATTATAAGATCATTCTGAAGCCGCTTTCACTGAAACATTCGATTAACCAGATTCTTGAGGTTTTCAGGAAGGACAGGGACCGGATTACGGTTTTGCACGGGATGCCCGAAGAGAATTTATTCATCAAGGCCGATCAGAGGTTAATGAACACCTGTCTTGAGCTGGTTATTGATAACGCACTAAAATATACCCCTGAAGACGGGAAGGTGGTTATCCGTACATTCCGGGAAGATACCCTGGCAGGTGTGGAGGTACTTGATGAAGGACCTGGGTTCACTACGAAGGCTCTGGAAAGTTTATATGAATTATTTACTGCCGATAATCTGAGGTACCATTCGCATGGATTTGGTGTGGGATTGGCGACTGCGAAGGTTATTTTAGACACGCTCTCTGCAAAACTCGATATTTCAAACCTCCCTGATAAAGGCGCCGCTGTGAGGATGGTGTTTGAAGTGTAATTCGACTAACTCTAATATCCAAAAGCCCTTGCTGTAACTTCAACTTTCGGCAGATCGCCGTATGATTTCCGGAAAAATTTGGTTTCAATCAAAACACAGTGAGCCTTCAGCATCGCAGCTCTTTTCTTAAGAATAATCCCTGCCTGCCTCATCAGATCATCATTACCTGCGTTTCCGGTTTCAGCTTCATAACTCGCCTTAAGGTTACCGTAAGGCTTGAGATGAGCCACGAATTCCGGATCTTCTGTTACGGTTACTTTCATCCAGTCCTTTTGATTCTTTACAATGATCCGGGTTGAATCGACTAATTCCTTTTGTTTAACTGTCCTGTCCCCCAAAGCTATGAAGACATCCCTCCGCCCATCTGCATATAGAATCTGGCTCACCTGAGATTTTCCGATTGTGGTAAGCTGATCCTGACCGGGAAGTGAAAACCTTACATCTGAAAAAGTGATGTTATAAACCTTTCCCACATACACCTCTTTTGCAAATGTCACGATCTTATCATAACCGGCCAGTGCAGCGGAATCAAGCTTGTATATGCGGCCTAATCCTTTTGCTTTCTGCCTGATTTCTGAATCCGGCATAAGGGAATTTTCATCGGGAGGAGCCTGAGCGAATAAGGAATTAACAGCAAAGGGGGTAAGACTTAAGGAATTAAGGAATAACAGAAATACTAAATAACGGACAATGCTGCGAAAAGTAGTGTGAATTTGCATTGATAAGCCTGATTTCTGTAACAAATATAACTGATGATTTCGGCAGCCTGAAATTTATTACATAAGGGTCGTGAAAACGTAGACGGATGACGGATATACAATCGTCATCTTCCACCGTCATCCTGAGCTCTCCTCAGCATGACTAATATCGGGAAACTATTATCTTTGTGGCTCAAAATAATAATTTATGATCAGGAAAAGAGTACTCTCCGGCATCCAGCCTACCGGGGAAATGCATATTGGTAATTATTTCGGAGCAGTTAAAAACTGGGTCGATATCCAGGATAGATATGATTGTGTTTACAGTGTCGTCGATCTGCATGCGATGACAATGCCCTACGATCCGAAAACTTTAAAGGACAATACCACACAAATGTTCATCGATCTCCTTGCATGCGGTATCAATCCTGAAAAATCAGTTCTCTTTGTTCAGTCGCTTGTACCTCAGCATACTGAGCTCACCTGGATTCTCAATTGTGTCACTTCGTACGGAGAACTTTCAAGAATGACACAATTCAAAGATAAGTCAGATCTTCTTGAAACCGGTGTAAAGAAAGGATTTGTATCTGCCGGACTTTTTACATATCCCGTTCTGCAGGCAGCTGATATTTTAATCTATAAGGCGAATTACGTGCCTGTGGGAAAAGACCAGGAACAACATCTCGAATTATCCAGAAATATCGCTGTTCGCTTTAATAACCAGTTCGGCGAATATTTCCCTGAACCCGCTCCATTATTCACCGATGTTCAGAAACTGATGTCCCTGGCCGATCCTTGTAAGAAGATGAGTAAGAGCCTTGGCGACAAACATCATATCTCCCTGTTTGAAAGC